>DBGCRA010000199.1:0-15614 GCA_048359195.1 Candidatus Gallispira sp. | reverse complement strand
GTATTATATTTGGTGTTTATCCTGCAAGAAAGGCGGCTATGCTTGACCCTATTGAGGCATTGAGATATGAATAAATTTATGTTTAACTTCCGAGTGGCAAGCCAATCGGAAGTTAAACAATAATTTATCTGTATTTACTTAGAAACAGAATACTTATAATGAATCACTTAATTTGCGTAAATAAAGCGGTGTGGAATTAAAATAATCTACACCGCCGGAGCTATAATTTTTATCAACCACACCGGTTGACAAAGAACAAAAAAAGAGCAGTATGATTATGAACCGCCCCCAAAAGTCTGATTTTTTGGGGGCACATCATTAAATCATATTGCTCTTTTTTCCGCAAAGCTGTATTTTTGCAGTTTTCGGTTTACTATGTATATTCGCCATCTTTCATTAAGGTTTTTTGTTTTATACATTTTATAAAAGCTTTTAAAGAAGTCTACTGTCATTATTAGGGCAAGCAAAATACCAAGGAACATTTTAGATACCTTTTTTATTTTGTTTACTGTAATTAATATGGGATTAAAACAGACACCCATAAAGAAAAGTATAACAAAGGCAAAGCCTATACTTGTTGGTATTGAGGTGTATTTTGTAATATGGAATGGTATTTGGCTGTAATTCCAGTATTCAAATCCTAAAAATTTTTCCACAAAAACACCCAGAAGTGTTTCACCGACACTTACAATTATCATTGCTGTTAAGAAATATGCTATGTATTTAATAATCTTGTATTTATTTATAAAAAGTTTGCATGGTAATATAAAATTTTGAGGTGTGCCCATAACAAAGTATATTGCAACAACAAACAGACCATACCCCAGAAGAAAGGGTGCACTCATATTTCGGTTATCAATAAAGCCTTTGGTAAATGCAATCCATACATTTTCAAGCACAAAGCCTAAAAAGGAAATAATGGCAATCATTATAATCCATGAGTATATATCATATTTCATAATTTTCACCTTCTTTTTATTAAACTACAGCCTGTTAAAAATATTTAATAGGCTGTAGTTTATATTTATTCCTCAGATGAAGAGCTGTCATCATCTTCATCATCTGAGGATGGTACATAAGTGCCTCTTTCGATTATCTGATTGACAGGCTCTTTAGTGACCTTTTCAGTAAGCTGAGGGTCACCTTTTTGTTCACCGTTTACATAAGGTATTTTTCTTATAACTTCCTTAACACCGTTTTGTCCTTCCTGAATAACCTCTCTGTAGGAAGTAGGTTGATTTCTGTTTCTCTGTGTTACGGTTTCATAAGGAATTTCTTCTGTAACAGTATCCCAGCTGTATGTTCTTATAGGAAGTATAGGCTCTGTTACAATGGTCTTGATTTCCTGACCTATCTGTAAATTTGTTTTTGTTTCATTGGTAATTGAAGGATTGGCATTAAGAAGCTCGCTTTCTGTCATTCCTGCCCTTGCGGCAATGGTTGCAAATGTATCTCCCTGAACTACTGTGTAAGTTTTTTCAACTGTTTGAGTTGCGCTTAAAAGCTTAACAGCCTCTTCAACACTGCTTACCTTATCATTGTCAACAAATGTTGTACCTGTATTAATCTGTATTGCAAATTCAGGCTGTGCAGTACCCTCAGGGCATTTGTAATTTTCAAGTACGGTTTTTAAAGCTGTTCTGGCATCCTCAATATTTGATACAATACAAAATTCCTTACCTTCAACCAATATTGTTGTAGCCTCCTGATTATATGAAACACTTTGGCAAACTTTTGCAACAACCTGCTCTGAATTATCTGTTTTTTTGAAAAAACTGCCTACAGGTTTAAGTGTAATTTTGTCATTGATTTCAATATTGTTGCCTACCTCTTGCTTAAGTTTGGCAAGAACCAGATTATTTAACTCTTCTTCAGTGGTATTTGTATCTTTAATATAGCCTACAACCTCACCGTTTATTTCAACAGCGAGAGCCTTTTTGTGAACTGCCGCATATCCTATCAGACATATAACGGCAAGGGCAAGAAGAAGAAAAAGCAAAGGTCTTGGATTAAAGCTTTTTTTGCGTCTTCTTGTATAAGCTCTGTTATCTGTCATATTGCTTGGATGTAGAGGAAAAAGCATAGGCTTTGAACTCTTTTCCTTAAATCTAAGTGGTTTGTCGTTCCTTGGTGGCATAAGCACACTCCTTTTATTTCTTGTAAATTCTGTTAATATTTTGTTTATTTTTCTTATTAATAAAGTATAATTGAATTTTAGTATAAAAGCAAGTATAAAATGATTACAATTTTTTGAAAATGTGTTAAGATAAATCAAGCATTAAATTTTAAATATTGTAAAATAACAAGGATGAAACATTTTGATTTGTTCCATCCTTGTATTAAATATATCAGTTTTATTATTGGATAAATATTTATGTTGTTGTACTTTCGCTTTCGGTGCCGGTACCTATAAGTGTTACCTGACGTCTTGGCAGATATGTACTTGTATTTATTTTTACGGTATCTATTAAAACACCGTTTTCATAAACTTCCTTATATAACTCATAGATATAACCGTTTTTGGCTGTAACATCAAGCTTTTGAGTGCCTGCAGGAAGTGAGCTGTCCTCCTTTGTAATTGGGTCGTCAGGAGGGTTTTCCTTTATAAATTTGTTGTAGAATTTTAATGTTCTGCCGGAGCTGTGAATTTCCTTGCCATATATATTTACAACTACATTTGAATTTGCAAGATATGACTCAATGAATATTGCACAGTCTGTGTCATTTACAAATTTTAAATCCTTGTAATCTCCTGCAAGAGTTGCATCAAAGCCGTAATCAGCATATCCAACTTTCATTGAATGATTAAATCTTTCCGTAATTTTAACCTCGGCATTTAAAAGTGCCATATATAAAGCACTTGATACCTGACACATACCGCCGCCTATACTGTCTTCAATTTTGCCGTTTACAATAGTACCGGCACTTGCCCAACCATTTGCTGTTGTACAAGGATTAAAATGGTCATTTGTAGAAAATTCCTCACCCGGATAAACAATTACTCCATTTATCTTTGAACAGCCGTTTCTTAAATTTTGTATTCGGTTATCGTCTCCTCCCGTGTAGGGACTTGAATATGTACCTATAATACCTGTAATTCCACTTACATCGGCATCTTTATGTTTTGGTTCGGTAATCTCAATATCAAACATAACTTCCTTGCCAAACTCTCTTTTGTCAATAAGGTCGTAAACCTGAGAAAGAATAGTTTCTTTATCTATATTATAGCCTGTCTGTGATGGTGTGACTATAAACTGACCGTTTTCTCTCTTTAACCCTGCATCCTTTGCTTCAACATATATTTTATCACTTATGGCATTTACATATGAACGCACCTGAGCCTTATTATAGCTCATTATTCCAAAATCTACCGTTCCTACTTCAAGAGCTTTGAACTGACGCCACCAGTCGGGAGATGTACTGTCTTTTGCAAAGTCAAGAGCCCGGTTTACTGCACCTTCAATGTCAAATTTAAGCTCAAAATCCTGAAATGTATATGTATAGGAATATTTGCCGTCACTGCTTTTTATTGATATTATATTGCCTTCAGTATTTGTATCTACTTTGGAGCTTACATAAGAAAGTGCCTTTTCATAGGTCATTCCGGAAACGTCATTGCCGTCTATTAAAATACCTGAAAGTATTACATTTTCTTGTGGTGGTTTGGGCCGGTCAATTTTCCACTGATAGTATCTGCTCATAATAGGACGTCTTAAAACACAGCCGCCTATAACAACAATAATAAATGCCAGTAATGTTTTGCTTAATATTCTGTTAAATTGATTACGCTTGCTTTTTCTTTTTCTTAGCCTTTTTGAGTTATGCTTTCCCCTAGCATTAGGCATAATATCTCTCTCCAATCATTTATTTGAATGCAATACTAAACTCTGTATCTTTCTGACCGGTACGCATATTTTCCCAAAGGAAATCAGCCATTGTATCAATATCAACCTTACCGGGAATATTGTCCAAAGTTTCCACCTCTTTTGCTATTTCTTTAAGAGTATCCTTCATTTTATTCATATCTATATCAAGACTTGATACAAGGTACTCCCTTCTATCCTCCAGGTTACTTGTAAACTCTATTCTTTTTTCTTTGCTGCCGCTTCTGCCCAGCTTATATGCTTCATCAACTGTTTTTTCAATATCATAGCTGCCGCCTAAATCCTCATATGTAACATCTTTTGAATAAGTACCATAGCTTAAGGTAAAGGTTCTGCTTAACCTGCTGCCTGCATACCGGTCAATGCCTCTCCTTACTGCCTGTTCCTTGGTAAGTCCGCTTATATTTACTTCTTCAATAAATATACCGTTATATATAAGGTTGGAATCCAAAGCTTCATAGGCTTTATTTATGGCAGTATTAATTTTGCTGTTAATTGCAAAGCTTATACTGAATGCAGCTGTTACTGTTAAAAATGCAACGCCGATACCCCAGAGAACATACTCTTTTTTTGTGTCTTTTATTTTGCCGTAAAAATTTTTAAAATTTACCGGTGAGTTTTTTATTGTTTCCTTTGCACCGTGTTTTGGTCCCTTTGTCTTAGTACGCATAAAGCTATCCCTCCTGCACCTTATTATTGTACAAAAAATACGGATATTGAACTTAATAATAATGCTGCAACAAGTAATAATGCAACAATTCCCGCTATCTTTCTTTTTACTTCTGTTTTCATTCGCTTCATATTAAAAATCTCCTATAAAAATTAAATTTATCCTATCTTATTATTATAACAGACAAATTTTATTTTTCAATATTAATATGTTGACATTAATATTAAAAAATTTTACAATTTTATTAAAAGAAAAAATTTTCTTCTTACTTATGATAAAATATATGTAATATACAAATTTGATAATACAAAAAACCGGAAAGAGGTTATACTATGGCTTTAAAATTAAGTGAAGGGCAGAAACTTGCAATAGAAACCAAAAATAAAAATATCCTGGTAAGTGCGGCAGCAGGATCGGGCAAAACCTTTGTACTTACACAGAGGGTTCTTTCAAGAATTATTGAAGATAAATGGAACATAGACTCATTTCTTATAGTTACATTTACAAGAGATGCGGCGAATGAAATGAAGGAAAGAATAAGAAAGAGCCTCGAAAAAAAACTTAATGATGAGGCTGAAAACAGTGCATACGGCAATGATATAATAAAGCATATTGAAAAACAGCTTACTTTAATTAACAGGGCAAATATTTCAACTATAGATTCCTTCTGTTCAAATGTTGTAAGACAGAACTTCCATAAAACTGATTTGGACTTGGGATATAGGAATATAACACAAATTGATGAGACCTTATTAAAAAAGCAGGCTGTTGACGAAGCCCTTGAAACTCTTCTTGATGAGAAGGATGAGGATTTTATGGTGTTTTACAATATGTATATGGAAAAAAACAGCGATAACGTAATTGTTGATATGATTTTTAAACTTTATGAATATGCCGATAACTCACCTTACCCTGAAAAATGGCTTAATGAGTGTGTTGAACAGTATAACAGTGCAGATAATTTTTATGACAGTATATGGGGCAGAGTATTTGCCGAAAATATTGAGAAAAGTATAAATACAGCAGAAAATTATGCAAATAGGGCTATGGATTGCTTAAGGAATTATGATGAAATTCCGGATGTAGTGTCTAAACTTTTTATTGCCGTAGGTGATTTTCAAAATGCATTGAAAACAGGGAGTATTGGAGAGGTTGCAAATCAGGAAATCGGTTTCAGGGTTACTATAAGCAAAAAGTTTGATTTTCTTGGTGATGATATAATTAATGTTATTAAAGGCTATGTAAGTTTTGGAAAAGATGCCCTTAATTATGCCAAGAGCTGTGCTTCTATGTCTGATGAAGGTGTTAATTTCCTGTTTGAAAGCATTCAACCTGTTGTTAAGGGACTTGTAAAGGCGGAAAAGGCTTTTATGCTCAGATATAAGGAGCTTAAACTTGAAAATCAGCTTGCAGAGTTTAATGACATTTCTCATAGCTGCCTTAATATATTAAGAGATGATGCCGGAAGAACCACAGAGACGGCAAGGGCGTATCAGGATAAGTTTAAGGAGATAATTATAGACGAGTATCAGGACAGCAATTATCTTCAGGAGGAAATACTGACTGCCGTTTCAAAAATTGAAAGAGGAGAAAACAATATATTTATGGTGGGAGATGTAAAGCAGGCAATTTATAAATTCAGACTTACAACACCTAAAATATTTATGGATAAGTATGACAGATATTCAGATAAAAATGAAAATGAAAAACTTATTCTGCTTTCGGAAAACTACAGATCAAGGGCTGTTGTGCTTGATGCCTGTAATTTAATATTTAAGCAGATTATGGACAGCAGAATAGGAAATGTTGAGTATACAGATGATGTTGCCTTAAATCCAAAGGCGGACTTTCCAAAGCCTGCTGATGGTATTAATATATCAAATTCTACGGAACTGATTGTGGTAGATACCATAAATACTGACAATGGTACGGCAGCAAGCGATATTGACGGAAAAAGAGGAGAGGCAAAATCCGTTGCCAAAAGAATATATGAAATGCTTTATGAAAATCCTCTGTATATTTATGACAAGGAGGAGAGAAAATACAGACCTGTTAAAAAGAAGGATATAGTTATACTTGTAAGAAAGAGAAATAATGCGGGAGCTTTTTATGAGGAGCTTAATTCAATAGGGATAAGCTGTATATTTGAAAAATCCAATCCACTTTTTGAATCAACGGAGGTTAAAAATATTATTTCTCTTTTAAGGCTTATTGATAATCCTTTGCAGGATATAGATGTGGTTAATGTTCTTCACTGTCCTATATACGGACTGTCATTTGATGAAATTACAGAGCTAAGGATTAATAATAGAAAGAACAGCATATATACAGTAATTAAGGAGGCAGAAGAAAAGTCTGTAGGTGCAAAGAGGTTTTTAAGTGATTTGGACTACTACAGAGAGTATGCCGTTAATAATTCCATTACTGATTTAATTAATGAAATATACGGAAGAAGCAATTACTTTAATTATGTGGGTATACTTGAAAACGGTGAATTAAGACAGTCAAATTTAAGACTTTTTAAGGAAAAGGCTATGGAGCTTGAGGAGGTCTCTCCCGTAGATCTGCACAGCTTTATTGAATATATTGACACTGATTTAAGTGATGATGTAAAGGCTAATGATAAAATAGGTTCAGCAGTGCCCCTTTCTGAAAATGAGGATGCTGTAAGGATAATGACAATTCACAAGAGTAAGGGACTTGAGTTTCCTGTTGTGTTTGTATCTCTTTTGCAGGAAAAAATAAATAACGGATATAGGGCTAATTATATTTTTGACAGAGAGCTTGGCATAGGCTTAAAGTTTATTGACCAAACAAACAGAATACGATATAAGACGATGCCTTTTGATATTATACTTGATAAATATAACGAGGATGAAATGTCTGAAACATTAAGGCTTTTGTATGTTGCTCTTACAAGAGCGAGGGAAAAGCTGATTATAACAGGTGTTACAAGCACTAAACAATCAACTTCAGCCAAAAATAAATTTAATGTTCTTAATAATTTTGCAGGAGATAAAAATATTCTTTTGCCTTATGATTTAAGAAATATGGCAGACTCACCTCTTTTCTGGATTTTGTCTGCACTTAAAAGAATTGATTTGGATAAAAATAATATAATCAAACAAAAGTGGGTGTGTCTTGAAAATGTTGACAGCCTTGAAAACTTAAAGGCTGAATCGGCAGTTAATATTATAGCAAGGCTTAAAAATATTGAGAATGCCGACACTGAAAATAAATACGGTGAAATTATTAAAGAAAGACTTGATTACGTATATCCCCATATGGCAGAGGCAGAACTGCCTTCAAAAATATCCATAACTGAAATTAAAAGAAAAATAAACGCTGAAAATGACAGTGATATGCCTAAATTCAGCAGTATAAGGAGAAAGCCTGATTTTATGAAAAGGGGCGGTAAAATTACGGCAGCTCAAAAGGGTACAATATACCATACCATAATGGAACACATAAATTTCAGAGAGGAAACGGATCCTGAGAAATTAATTGATAAACTTACAGATATGGGTATTTTATCCCGGGAGGAAAAAAATGCCGTAAATATTGATAAAATTTCCGAATTTATTTCATCGGAATTGTTTTCAAGAATAAAGAATGCTTCAAGAATTTATAAGGAGGCACCTTTTGTAATGAGCGTTAAGGCATCAAGGCTTAAGGAGTATAAAAATGCAGAGGGAAGTCTTGTGGTACATGGTATTATTGATCTTTATTTTGAAGAGGAAGATGAACTTGTACTTGTTGATTATAAGACGGACAGAATAATAAAAAATACGGATGAACTGAGAGATAAGTATAAAATACAGCTTGAGCTTTATAAGGAGGCGCTTGAAAAAAATACGGGTAAAAGGGTTAAGGAATGCCTTATTTATTCAATAGATTGGGGGGAAACAATAAATGTTTAATTCAAGGCATCCTTTTTATTCTGCAAATGATTATTATAAGGAACTGTTTGGTGAAAAGCTGATAAAATTGGCAATAGACGGCGGATTTACATGCCCTAACAGAGACGGCACTCTTTCTGATAAGGGGTGTATATTTTGCAGCGGAAGAGGATCGGGAGATTTTGCAGGCAGCAGAAGTCTTAGTATAAATGAGCAGTATTTGCAGATGAGGGAAAAAATGTCAGCAAAATGGCCCAAAGGAAAGTATATGATGTATTTTCAGGCATATACAAATACATATGGTCCTTTGGAAAGACTTGAAAGACTTTATAATGAGGCACTAAGCTGTGACAATGCAGCGGCACTTTCCATAGCTACAAGACCTGACTGCATTAATGAGAATATTGTAAAATTATTATATAATATAACAAAAAAGGTTTATGTATGCGTGGAACTTGGTTTTCAAACAAGCAATGAGGAAAGTGTAAGACTAATTAACCGATGCTATGAAAATGATGTATATAAAAGTGCCGTAAAGCTTTTAAATGAATATGGTATAGACGTTGTTACTCATATTATACTCGGTTTGCCAAATGAAAGTTATGAAGATATGCAAAGAAGTGTTGATTATGCTGTTGACAGCGGCACAAAGGGAATTAAACTTCAGCTTCTTCATATTATTAAAGGTACATTGCTTTATGACTATTATAGGGATGAAAATTTTAAAATATTTACACTTGAAGAATATGTAAACACTGTTGTAAATATTATTGAAAGAATACCTCAGAACATTGTTATTCACAGGGTAACGGGAGATGCCAATAAGAATGAGCTTTTTGAACCGTGGTGGAGTCTTGATAAGAGGAAGGTGCTTAATTCCATATCAAAGGAATTTATTAGGAGAAACAGCTTTCAAGGCTGTTCAATAAATAAATGATAAAGGAGGGGAATAAAACCCCTCCTAAATTATATGTATATTTATCAGAAGTCAACCTCTGTACCGTAGTAAACACAGTTAAATAACTTTTCCATAACCTCAGGAGTAATTTCTCTTGGGTTAGAACCTGTACAGGCATCACCAACAGCATTCTTGGAGATTTCAGCAATCTTCTCCTTAAATTCATCCTCGTTGATGCCAAATTCCTTAAGAGTTTTAGGAATATTCATCTGCTTATTCATATCGTCAATCTTGTCACAGAGAGCCTTTACACATTCAGCATCGTTACCGTCGATACCAATACTTCTTGCAATATCAGCATATCTTGCTTCAGCACACTTAGCGTTGTACTTGATTACATAAGGAAGATACATAGCATTGGCACAGCCGTGGGCAATGTGACCTGTTGAGAATACAGCACCGGTCTTATGAGCCATAGAGTGAACAATACCTAATAAAGCGTTGCTGAATGCCTGACCTGCAAGACACTGTGCATAGTGCATCTGTTCTCTTGCTTTCATATCACCATTGTAAGAGTTAATGAGATACATATTAACCATTTGAATAGCCTTAATAGCTAACGGGTCGGTAAATGGTGAATTAAGAGTAGATACATAAGCTTCAATAGCGTGAGTAAGTGCATCCATACCTGTATAAGCTACTAATTTAGGCGGCATTGTTTCTGCCAAAGCAGGGTCAACAACAGCAATATCAGGTGTAATGTTAAAGTCAGCTAAAGGATATTTGATACCCTTTGAGTAGTCTGTGATAACAGAGAAAGCTGTAACCTCTGTTGCAGTACCTGATGTAGAAGGAATAGCAATAAATTTAGCCTTCTGTCTTAACTCAGGGAAGCTGAAAGGTGTAATTAACTGTTCAAATGTGCAGTCAGGGTACTCATAGAATGCCCACATAGCCTTTGCAGCGTCAATAGGAGAACCACCGCCAATAGCTACAATCCAATCAGGCTCAAACTCTCTCATTGCAGCAGCACCCTTCATAACAGTTTCAACTGATGGGTCAGGTTCAACACCTTCAAAAAGCTGAACTTCCATACCTGCTGTTTTAAGGTTTTCAACAACCTTGTCAAGGAATCCAAATCTCTTCATTGAGCCACCACCAACAACTACTATGGCCTTTTTACCCTTAACAGTCTTTAAAACTTCAAGGGCATCCTTGCCGTAGTATAAATCTCTTGGTAAAGTAAATCTCATCATAATTCATACCTCCAATAAAAATAAGAAAAAATATTGTTAATCTTTTAACAATATCTATTATAACACTCGTATTATAAAAAATCAATAGTTAATTTAAAAATTTACAAATATTTTTACCATATTTTTATTGCATTTTATCTACATAAAAGTTATAATGTTTTTACATTAAAATTAATATTTATTTCATCAAAGGTGAAATAAATATTAATTTTAATTCAAAGGCATTTTGCTACAATGGCAAAATATTAAGCCTTTGAATTTGCTTGAAAGTTTTGTGCCTAGACGGCAAAACTTTCAAGACTGTTTAGCACGGCTATAAATAGTCATTTATAGAGTAACTAAACAGCATAGGGGACTAGTCTGCTATGCTAATGTTTGGAGGTAGAAATGAACAAGCTTATTCAGTTTAAAAACATAGTTAAGGAATTTGACGGACAAATTGTTTTAAAGGGTATTAATCTTGATATATATGAAAATGAGTTTGTAACTCTCCTTGGTCCAAGCGGCTGCGGTAAAACAACTCTCCTAAGGATTTTAGGAGGATTTTTAATGCAGAACGAGGGTACTATTCTCTTTGACGGCAAGGATATTTCTGACCTTCCTCCTCATAAGAGAGAGCTTAATACGGTTTTTCAAAAGTATGCACTTTTTCCTCATCTCAATGTATATGACAATATTGCCTTTGGTTTAAAGCTAAAAAAAGAACCTAAGGATATTATTGAACAGAAGGTTATGAGAATGTTAAAGCTTGTAGGTCTTGAGGACTTTGGCAAAAGAAGCGTAACCGAAATGTCAGGCGGTCAGCAGCAGAGAGTTGCTATTGCAAGAGCCTTGGTTAATGAGCCTAAGGTACTTCTTCTTGATGAGCCTTTAGGTGCTCTTGATTTAAAACTTAGAAAGGAAATGCAAAGAGAGCTTAAAAAAATACAAAAAGAGGTAGGTATTACATTTATTTTTGTTACTCATGACCAAGAAGAAGCCTTAACTATGTCTGATAAGATTGTGGTTATGAAAGACGGAGAAATACAGCAGGTTGGAACTCCTACTGATATATATAATGAACCTGTAAATAAATATGTTGCCAATTTTATAGGAGAAAGCAACATTATTGACGGTATTATGAGAGATGATTATAAGGTAGCCTTTAACGGTAAACTTTTTGAATGTGTGGACTTTGGTTTTGACAAGGACGAAAAAGTTGATGTGGTTATAAGACCTGAGGATATTGACATTGTTCCTTTAAGCCTGGGAAAAATGCCGGGCAAGGTTAAGTCAGTTCTTTTTAAGGGCGTTCATTATGAAACTATTGTTGAAATCCGTTCCGGTACAAGTATTACGGTTAAAATGAAGGTTGACGATGTTGAGCCTGAAATTAATAATGAGGCAGATGAGTCAATTACGGCAAATGATTTTTACCTTGATATAAGTGATGTTGAAGAAGAGCTTACAAGAGCAGATATAATTGCCAGAGCCAATGCACAGGCTTGGAAAACATCAGATGAAAGTCAGCTTGTGTCCATTACTAAGGTGGATTATGAAATTTTGCCTGAAAAGGGCAGTTATTCCGTAACATTTGCCACTTCCGCAGGTACTATGAAAACCGTTCAGGCTATTGTTGCTGATGAAAATAAGGTAGAAGCAACAGAATACGATGAAATTATATATGCTGTTAATATTTACAAGGATATTGACGATATAAAAGAGAGTATGGCTCTTGAAACAGACCTTAAAACATGGGCTAATGCACAGGCTTGGACTAAGGACGGTTCAGAAAGTATTGAAATTACAGATGTTGAGTATAATTTTGATCCTGAAAATATTGTGCCGGGAATATATGAGCTTACATTTAAGACAAGAGGTGCAGAATACAAAATTGACACAACTGATAAATATGAGGTTGGTGACAGAGTAGGGCTTACCTTTACTCCTGATGATATTCATATTATGTCTAAGGGGGTATTCTGATGAAGAATTTCAGAAGTATGGTATATCCATATATTATATGGTCGGCGGTTATGATTGTAGTGCCTATGCTTATGATTATAATGTATGCTTTTACAAAAGAGGGGAATTCGGTTATGAATATCCGCTTTACTCTTGATAACTTCGCCTATTTTTTTAAGGATAAGGTTTTTATAGACGTGTTAAAACGTTCTCTGGTAATTGCAGTAAGCACTACTGTTATATGTATACTTATAGGTTATCCCGCAGCTTATATTATAGCTAAAATGAAACCTAAGTCACAAATGATAATGGTACTTATGGTAACATTGCCTACATGGATTAATATGCTTGTAAGGACTTATGCATGGAGGGGTATACTTGATAAGAACGGACTTGTAAATTCAATTTTAGGCTTATTTGGAATTGGTCCCATTAAGCTTCTTGAAACTACTTTTGCCGTAGTTTTAGGTATGGTTTACAACTTTATTCCTTTTATGATTTTACAGATTTATAATGCTTTGAGTAAAATGGATGAAAGCTATTTGGAGGCTGCAAATGATTTGGGAGCTAATAAGGTACAGGCATTTTTTAAGGTAACACTGCCCCTTTCAGTTCCAGGAATTATAAGCGGTATTACCCTTGTATTTTTACCTGCCGTTTCAAGCTTCTTTATTCCTAAGCTTTTAGGCGGCGGACAGTATGTTCTTATCGGAAATGTCATAGAAACACAGTTCCTTACTACAGGCAACTGGGGTTTTGGCAGTGCAATATCTCTTATTATGGCTGTTATAATTATAATAGCAATGTATATTGCAAGGCGTATTGACAAGCGTATTTCTGTAAAAGGAGGTAACTCCTGATGAATAAAATTAAAAAGGAAAGACATATATTTTCTAAGATAATTATTGGGTTTATTATGTTCTTCTTTTATCTGCCTATTGTTTATACAGTGATTTTTTCTTTTAATTCTTCCAAATCACTGAGTAAATTTGAGGGTTTTTCTTTACAGTGGTATGAAAAACTTTTTAATAATTCGGATATGATGGACTCAATATTTTATACAATAATTATTGCAGTTCTTGCTACGGTTATTTCCACTGTTGCAGGTACAATTACTGCAATAGGTCTTTCAAAGTCCAATAAGGTTTTAAGGGGAATAGTAGAGCAGATAAATGATTTGCCTATTATGAATCCTGATATTGTAACGGCAATAGGACTTCTTATGTTTTTCAGTTCTCTTGCTGTTAAAAAGGGTTTTTTAACTCTTTTGCTTGCTCACATTATGTTTTGTATACCCTTTGTAATTCTAAGTGTATTGCCAAAGCTAAGGTCCCTGGACCCTAATATACTTGATGCGGCTTTAGACCTTGGCTGTACTCCGCGACAGGCACTTACAAAGGTAATTGTGCCGCAGATTACATCGGGGATTATGGCAGGCGCATTGATTGCCTTTACAATGAGCTTTGATGATTTTGTTATTTCTTATTTTGTAACAGGAAATGGTGTAAATAATATTTCAATTATGATTTATACTATGACAAAAAGAGTGAACCCGACTATTAATGCGGTTTCAACATTAATTATTGTAATAATTACATTGTTTTTAATTGCTGCCAATGTGGCACCTATTATAAAAGAAAAAAGAATTAAAAAGGAGAAATTAAGTAAATGAAAAGATTAATTGCTTTATTATTAGGATCTGTTCTTGTATTAACAGGCTGCGGCGGAGGTTCCGCAACTGATGAGGCTGTAGAAAAGTATGGTTCAGCTACCCTTAAGTTCTATAATTGGGGTGAGTATATAGGTGATGATGTTATTTCTAATTTTGAGGACGAGTATGGTGTTGATGTAATTTCCGAATATTTTGATTCAAATGAGGCTATGTATACTAAGCTTCAGGCAGGAGATACCTATGACGTACTTGTACCTTCTGATTATATGATTGAAAGGCTTATTAAAGAGGATATGCTTCAGCCTATTGATAAAAGTGTTATATCTAACATTGATAATCTTGCCGATGGTGTTAAGAGTCTTGACTATGACCCTGATAATACTTATTCCGTGCCATATTTCTGGGGAAGTGTGGGTCTTGTATATAACAAGAATAATGTATCAAAAGAGGATTTGGAAAATGAAGGATATAATATCCTTAAAAATCAGAAGTATAAAGGCAGCATTTATATTTATGATTCCCAGAGAGATGCTTTTATGGTGGCATTAAAGGCTCTTGGTTATTCTATGAATACTGAAAACGAGAATGAAATTAATGCTGCTTATGAGTGGCTTAAGGAAGTAAACAATACTATGGAGCCGTCTTATGTAACTGATGAGGTTATTGATGCAATGGCTAACGGTAATAAGGATATTGCAGTTGTATACAGCGGCGATGCGGCATATATTTTGTCACAGAATGAGGATATGGGTTTCTTTAATCCTAATGAAGGTACAAATATATGGAGTGATTCTATGGTAATTCCTAAGAATGCGGAAAATCCAAAGCTTGCCAATGAGTTTATTAACTATATTTTAACTTATGATGCTTCTTATTCAAATTCATCAACTGTAGGCTATGCTTCATCAAATGCTGAGGTTCTTAATGAAATGTCATCAGAAGGCGGCGAGTACTATGAGAATGAAGCTTATCTTCCGAGAATAGGATATGAAAAGGACGAAATTTTCAAGGATAATGAAGTTTTAAGAGTTAAGCTTTCTGAGCTTTGGGATAAGGTTAAGGCAGAGTAAAATAATGTGTATTTCACCTTTGGTGAAATACACATTATTTTTAATTGGTAATAGCAGCATAGGTGGGGTATATTGAAAATATATAGAAAAATAAAGTATATGAATTATGAGTATTATAGTAAAATAAATTTTTGGGGAAAATAACAAATAAAATTTTTTTAATGTATATTTTATAACCACACCAAATATTATATAACCAATATTTTTTGTTTTGCGTTTTCCATTAATAGGATTACGCTTTTTTATTGCTTATTGTTTGTTTTTCTGTGAACGATTGTTGCACTTTTTATCAAAATTGTATTAAAAAATAAAATATAGATA
>DBGCRA010000198.1:0-8605 GCA_048359195.1 Candidatus Gallispira sp. | reverse complement strand
CCTTAAACAAAACTCGCCGAATTTGGTGTGATAAAATCAGCTTTTAAACCTATTCGTGCGGCATAACAAAGGTATTATAACAGAATAGCAGATGATTGTCAACATATTTTTTATTATTTTTAGCCAAAATACAAGCTTATTGTAATTAAAAAAATAATTTTAATCCACATCTATAACATCATTATCCCTTGTTGCCTGCCATATTCTGTAAAACCCAAGTTCTTTTTTAACAACCCTGAGCATAAACAAAATCACAGAAATATCATCAATTTTACCTGCAACAGGTATAAAATCAGGAATTAAATCAATAGGAGATATAACATATCCGATACAAAGTCCCACAATTACGGCAGTTCTTTTTGAAATATGCTTATAATTTCCCTTTGCCCAATCCGTAAGCATTGAGCAAAGAGTCTTAATATCCGCCTTACAGGAAATAAGCTGTGGTGTTGTATCTACAATATTTTTAATAATATCAACAAACTTTTTTACTCTATTTGTATTATTCATTTGCATCATTCCTTAGTAAGTTCAAAACTGCCTGAAATTTCCTGACCATCAACAGATACATTTATCTGTTTGCTCTGTGTTGTGTAACCGGGACAGGTTGCTTTTGCAACATAAGAGCCCAATGCAAGCTGGACCTTTACTGTACCCTTGCCTACATAATTATCTCCAATATAAATTTCCGCATCACCGGGAGTTGCTGTCAGTGTAACTGTACCTGACTGATTAAGCTTTTGAAGCTTAACCTTTACAGTGTTCTGATCCGCATCAATTGTTACACTTGTGCTGAAATTTTCATAACCGTCCTTAACTGCCCTTACTTTATATTCGCCATAAGGCAGTAAAATTGACTGATCTTCATCATACTCCTTATCATTTATATAAAGAGTATAATCTTTAACATTTGAATAAACCGTCAAAGCACCTGTATTTACAATAACCTTCGAAAGATCAAGTACACTTGTTTCAGATGAAGAAACAGAAATCTCCTTAGTAATGTCAGAGATATTTTTACCCTTTATTACAACTGTATGAGTACCCTCACTAAGATCAATCAAAGGATTGCCGGTGTCAACAGTAACCTCCGTATTATCAACAGTAACAACAGGGTTTTTAATATTATTAATATTCCTAAGCTCAAGAGTACCGTGACCCTTTTCAATGATTATGCTGTAAATCTTATCGGCAAGACCGTTATTATATCCCGTAACCTTAACAGTATCCGTAACATCAATATCATCAAGAGTCTTAATATTTCCGTTTTTATCTCTGACTGAAATAATACTTTCATCATATTTATATGATGTATCCTTATGCTCACTTGACTCATAACCGAATTTTATAAGCTTTGCTGTTTTGTTTACCGTTACGCCGGTGTCACTGAAAGACCACGCATTTTCACAAGCCTTAAGCTCCTTTAAATTTTTATCCCGGTCAAAGACATACGTATACAAATCACCTGTTTTAATATTTTCAGCAGCCGTAGCCTTTGGAAAAATAGTCTTATCTGTAATATTAACAGTATTCACAGTATCATTTTTAAGATTTTTAAATGTAACAGTTGATACCTTTTCATCACTTATATTAATATCTGTCACAACAGCATCAATATCTGAGCCAATAAGGTTAGCCTGAGCCTGCCCAACAATATCATTGGCAGAAAACGTATCCGTGGATATTTCACCCTCAGAACCTTCCATCATAAACTTGTAGCCCACAGTAAAACTTCCTATGCCAACAAATAAACCCATTACTATTACAAGGGTAATCATAACAGGTGTAATGTTTCTTTTTCTCCTTCTGTAATTAGTCAATTCGTTTTTACTTTTTCCTTTTGCCATACTGACACTCCCATAATAATTTATACTTATTATTTATTTTAAATGCAATTAAAGAAAATAACAAGACTTTTTTTCAATAAATTAAATATATTAATTAATGATTAGACTAATGCCATAAAAGCATGATATATTTTTTGTAAGTTTTGCACAAAAGATTAATTTTTATAATTTTTTAATAAAAAAATTGTTTAAAAAATAACAACAATGTTGTATAATAGGAGATTGATAGAATTAAGGATGGGGAGATTTATTAATCTTCACCACCTTATGCGTTAGGAGGATAACTATGTATAAAATTGTAAAAAAGCAGATGCTTACCCCAACAATTTTTGAAATGGAAATTGAAGCACCTCGTGTTGCTAAATCAGCATTACCCGGTCAGTTCATTATTTTAAGAATTGACGAAAAAGGTGAAAGAATACCTTTAACTATTTCTGACTATGATGCTGAAAAGGGTACTGTATCTATTGTTACTCAGGCTGTAGGCAAATCAACTATGGAGCTTATGACTTACAATGAAGGCGATTCTATTGCCGATTTCGTTGGTCCTTTAGGCTGTCCAAGTGACCTTTGCAGCGAAAGCCCTGAGGAACTGGCAAAGAAAAATATTATTTTTGTTGCAGGCGGTGTTGGTGCTGCTCCGATTTACCCACAGGTTAAATGGTTAAAGCAACATGGCATTAAGGCTGATGTACTTATTGGTGCAAGAAATAAGGATTTACTTATATTGGTAGAAGAAATGAAGGAAGTTGCTGAAAATGTTTACATAGCAACTGATGATGGTACAGCAGGCTTTGCAGGAAGAGCTACAGACTTACTTGATGACCTTGTTAAAAATCAGGGTAAGGAATACAACCACGCTGTTGTTATCGGTCCTATGATTATGATGAAATTTACGTCAATGGCTACAAAGGCTTTAGGCATTCCTACCATTGTCAGCCTTAACCCAATTATGGTTGACGGTACAGGTATGTGCGGTGCCTGTCGTGTAGTTGTAGACGGCGAAGTTAAATTTGCCTGTGTAGACGGTCCTGAATTTGATGGTCACAAGGTTGACTATGATGGTGCTATGAGAAGACAGACTATGTATAAGACCGAAGAAGGTCAGGCTAAGCTTAAATTTGAAGAAGGCAGCACACATAAAAACGGTGGCTGCGGATGCGGAGGTGACAAGTAATGGCGATTAACTATACAAAGGTTCCCGTAAGAGAACAGGATCCAAAGGTAAGAGCAACTAATTTTGAAGAAGTATGTCTTGGTTACAACGAAGAAGAGGCTGTTACTGAGGCACAGAGATGTCTTCACTGTAAAAATCCTATGTGTGTTAAGGGCTGTCCCGTAAATATTGACATTCCCGGATTTATAGGTCACTTAAAGGACAGAGATTTTGAAGGTGCGGCAAAGGAAATTGCCAAATATTCCGCACTTCCTGCCGTATGCGGTCGTGTATGTCCACAGGAAACACAGTGCGAAGGCAAATGTGTACTTGGCAATAAAGGTGATGCCGTATCAATCGGTAAGCTTGAAAGATTTACTGCTGACTGGGCAAGAGAGCATAATGTGGATTTATCATCAAAGGCTGAATCCAAAGGTAAAAAAGTTGCCGTTATCGGTGCAGGTCCTGCAGGCTTAACCTGTGCAGGTGACCTTGCAAAGAAGGGCTACGATGTAACAATTTTTGAAGCACTTCATAAGGCAGGCGGTGTTTTAAGCTATGGTATTCCTGAATTCAGATTACCAAAGAACAAGGTTGTTATGCCTGAAGTTGAAAATATTAAAAAGCTTGGTGTTAAAATCGAAACCAATGTTATTATCGGCAAGACAGTTTCTATTGATCAGCTTTTAGAGGAAGAAGGATTTGACGCTGTATTTATCGGTTCAGGTGCAGGTCTTCCTAAGTTTATGAATATTCCGGGTGAAACGGCTATGGGTGTTGTTTCAGCTAACGAATATCTTACAAGAGTAAACCTTATGAGAGCATTTGACGATGAATATGATACTCCTGTAAGAACAGGCAAAAAGGTTGCCGTTGTAGGCGGCGGTAACGTAGCAATGGATGCTGTAAGAACAGCATTGAGACTCGGTGCAGAAGCCCATATTGTATACAGAAGAAGCGAAGCTGAACTTCCTGCAAGAGTTGAAGAAATTCACCACGCTAAGGAAGAAGGAGTTATATTTGATACACTTACAAATCCTGTTGAAATCCTTGTTGACGAAAACGGCTGGGTGTCAGGTATGAAATGTGTTAAGATGGAATTAGGCGAGCCTGACGAAAGTGGCAGACGTCGTCCTGTTGAAATTCCAAACTCCGAGTTTGTTATGGATGTAGATATGGTTGTAATGAGCTTAGGTACTTCACCTAACCCACTTATCAGCTCAACTACTCCGGGACTTGATATTAACAAAAGAAAATGTATCGTAGCTGAGGAAGAAACAGGCTTGACATCCAAGACAGGTGTTTATGCAGGCGGTGATGCCGTAACAGGAGCTGCTACAGTAATACTTGCAATGGGTGCAGGCAAGAATGCTGCTGCTGCCATTGATGAATACTTAAGCAAGTAATTTATTAACCCATCCATTAAAAACGGATGGGTTTTTTATATCGAAAAATTAAACATCTTGTCAAAAAATGTTTTATTACAATTATTACAATTTTCTTACCATTATTGACATTTTTTACCATTTTTGCTAAAATAATATCAAGGACAGATAAAACACTAAGTAATTAAAAAGGAGAGATATTATGAAATCAACCGGAATTGTAAGAAAGATTGATGCATTGGGCAGAATAGTATTGCCAAGTGAATTAAGAGCAAACTTTAATTTAAAAGATGGTGATTCTCTTGAAATTTTCACAAGCAATGATATGATTGTTCTTAAAAAGTACACGCCTTCCGATATATTTACAGGTGAAATGGATAACCTGGTGGAATACAGAGGCAAAAAGGTATCTGTCAACACAATTAAAGAGCTTGCAAGAATTGCAGGACTTACGGTCAGTGAAAACCCTGCACCTGCCTCAAGAGAATTTGAAATTGAGGATATCTTTTAGGAGGAAATTATTATGGGTATAAGAGTAGGACTTGGATACGATGTCCATAAATTAACCGAAAACAGAAAGCTTATTATAGGCGGAGTGAATATTCCATACGATAAGGGACTTTTAGGTCATTCCGATGCTGATGTACTTATTCACGCTATTATGGATGCCCTTTTAGGTGCATCAAAACTTGGAGATATAGGTGTTCTTTTTCCCGATACGGACCCAAAGTATAAAGGAATTTCAAGTGTAACATTGTTGAAGTATGTTAAAGAAGAAATGGATAAAAAAAATATTAAGGTAATTAATATTGACTCCATAATAGTTGCACAAAGTCCTAAAATGCGACCATATATAGCTGATATGGAAAAGAATATTGCCGAGGCTCTTAATATGAGTGTTGATGATATTAACGTAAAGGCAACAACAGAAGAAAATCTTGGCTTTACGGGCAGCGGTGAGGGAATAGCTTCTAAAGCCGTGTGTCTTATAGGAATGTAACTTTAAACTTGACATTTTCACCTTTTAAGTATAAAATACATATATGTATAAAAGGCGATGAAGAAAAGAGTAATCTCTGCAAACCTTTCAGAGAGGAGCACAAATGCTGTGAGTGTTCTAAGGGGAGTTTTGATGAAGTGCATTTTGGAGCCGAGTAGGTGAAAATAAAAGGTAGCCTGCTCCGTGTAACTGCGTTAAAGGTTAATTAAGTGCCGTTTTTTACGGAATTAGAGTGGAACCACGAGCCATCGTCTCTATGAGAAGATGGCTTTATTTTTTTGTAATTGGAGTGAGTATATGAAAACATTTTTTATTATGCTTGTTATATTTCTTATACTTATAGGAATATTCTTTTGTGTAAGAAATGAAGTAGAAACCGTCAAAAGAAAAGACCCTGCAATTAAAAGCAGCATTGAGGTTATACTATATTCAAGCTTTTGGGCAATGATTTCCCACAAAATAGCCCACAGATTTTACAAAATGCGCCTGTTTTTCATAGCAAGACTTATTTCTCAAATATCAAGATGGTTTACAGGTATAGAAATTCATCCCGGTGCTGCAATAGGTCACGGTGTATTTATTGATCACGGTATGGGAGTTGTAATAGGTGAAACCTGTGAAATAGGCGATAATGTTCTTATTTATCAAAATGTAACACTTGGAGGTACAGGTAAAGACGTAGGCAAACGTCACCCGACGATTGAAAGTAATGTAATGGTTGGCTCAGGGGCAAAGGTTCTTGGACCTATTACAATAGGTCATGACAGTAAAATCGGTGCCGGTTCAGTTGTATTGCACGATGTGCCACCCTACTCTACTGTTGTTGGTATCCCCGGCAGAACAGTTGGCAGAAACAATTTGGCAAGTCCGTCAGATACCCTTGACCAAATTAAATTGCCTGACCCTGTTGAAATGGAAATATGCAAATTAAGAGTACAGATTAATAAATTGGAAAATGAAATAGAGGAATTAAGAGTAAAGGAGAAAAATAATGAAACTTTATAACACATTAACAAGACAAAAAGAAGATTTTGTACCTCTGGAGCCGGGAAAGGTAAAGATGTATGTATGCGGTCCCACGGTATATGACTATATTCATATCGGCAATGCAAGACCTTATGTTATATTTGATACAATCAGAAGATATATGGAATATAAAGGCTATGAGGTAAATTATGTTCAAAACTTTACAGATGTAGATGACAAAATTATAAAAAAAGCAAATGCCGAAGGTGTTGACTCAAAGATAATTTCAGAAAGATACATTGAGGAAGCAAAAAAGGATGCAGAAGGTCTTAATGTAGAGCCTGCAACCAAAAATCCAAAGGTTACGGAGGAAATGGACGGCATTATTGAAATGATACAGACCCTTATTGACAATGGTCACGCTTACGAAGTAAACGGCAGTGTATTTTATGACACAAAGTCCTTTGCCGATTATGGCAAACTTTCAGGCAAGAACATTGACGACCTTGAGGCCGGCGCCAGAATTGCAGTAGATGAAACAAAGAAAAGTCCTATGGACTTTGTTCTCTGGAAACCCAAAAAAGAAGGGGAACCTTACTGGGAATCACCATGGAGTCAGGGCAGACCGGGCTGGCATATTGAGTGCTCAGTAATGGCTAAGAAATACTTAGGTGATACTATTGACATTCACGCAGGCGGAGAGGACTTAATTTTCCCTCACCACGAAAATGAAATTGCCCAGTCTGAAGCAGCAAACGGCAAACCTTTTGCCAAATACTGGCTTCATAACGGTTTTATAAATGTAGATAATAAGAAAATGAGCAAATCCCTTGGTAACTTCTTTACATTAAGAGATATTGTTGAGCATATACCTTATGATGTTGTAAGATTTTTCATTTTAAGCGGACACTACAGAAGCCCTATTAATTTTTCAAAGGAATTAATGGAATCAGCAGGTGCAGGTCTTGACAGAATAAAAAATGCTTATAAGTCACTTTTATTTATAGAGAGCAAGGCTCTGGGTACAATGACAGATGATGAGTCAAAGCTTAATGATGAGGCTGACAAGTTCAGAGTTCAGTTTGAAAAGGCTATGGATGATGACTTTAACACAGCCGATGCAGTAACTGCCATATTTGAAATTGCAAAGTTTGCAAATGTAAACGTAACAGAAAATTCCTCTAAAGAGTTTATAACTGCCATAAGAGAAAAAATGCTTACTCTCTGTGATATACTTGGCATTAAACCAATTGACGAAACTAAAGATGAACAAATTTCAGCAGATGAAGTTGAAGCACTTATTGCAGAAAGAACAGCAGCAAAGAAGGCAAAGGATTTTGCAAGAGCTGATGCCATAAGAGAAGAATTAAGCAGTAAGGGTGTAGTTATTGAAGACACAAGAGCAGGCGTTCGCTGGTCTTATAAATAGAATAAATATGAAAATGTTTAAAAACACAAATACTGACCCCAAAAACCTTAATTCTCTTGCTCTTGCCTTTATTGGTGATACAATTTTTGACCTTTTAACAAGAGGAATGATAATATCTGAAGGCAATGCACCCGTAAATACAATGCACAAAAAGGCAAAAACAATTGTCAATGCCACATCACAGTCAAAAATGTATTCAGCCATAGAGGATATACTTAATGATGAGGAATTAAGTGTACTCAAAAGAGGAAGAAACGCCAAAAGCCATACCTCAGCAAAAAATCAGTCAATAGTTGACTACAGACGTGCAACAGGAGTTGAGGCACTTTTTGGCTACCTTTATTTAAAAGGCGAATATGAAAGAATAGAGGAACTATATAAAATCGGACTTAAAAAAATACTTTAAAAGGAGATATTATGAAAAGACAGGACAATAGAAGAAGCAAAATGAAATCAGAAAGACGCCCTGAAAAAAGAAATTTTAAGCCTCGTGACAGCAGAGCACAGAAATACGAAGATAATTCAGCCTTTGAAGAAGGTTTACAGCTTGAAGGCAGAAATCCTGTATTGGAGGCATTAAATCATGATAAGCCTATTGATAAAATTATTGTAAAAAAAGGCGGAATTGAGGGTACACTAAAAGTAATAGTTGCTAAGGCAAGAGAAAAGGGTATAATTGTTCAGGAAGTAGACAAAGAAAAAATGGCTCTAATTTCAAAGAGCAATAACAATCAAGGTGTTGTTGCTCTTTGCCCTGCCCACGAATACTGCGAACTTAGTGATATTATTGAAAATGCAAGGTCTAAAAATGAGGACCCATTT
>DBGCRA010000197.1:0-6493 GCA_048359195.1 Candidatus Gallispira sp. | reverse complement strand
GTATTATATTTGGTGTTTATCCTGCAAGAAAGGCGGCTATGCTTGACCCTATTGAGGCATTGAGATATGAATAAATTTATGTTTAACTTCCGAGTGGCAAGCCAATCGGAAGTTAAACAGTAATTTATCTGTATTTACTATACATATAATTAAGCAAAGCTGCATGATTTTGTTCATCGCTTATTATTTCCATCATATAATTTTTAAATTGTGTATTTTCAAGAGCAAACAAAATAGGTCTGTATGCTTCAACGGTGTTCAGTTCTGCTTTTATTGATGCTGCAATATTTTTTAAAAAATCCTTATCAATTTCAGGTGTTTCCTTTTCCTTTGGTGTATATTTTTCGTTCGTAAGTTTGGTGTATATATCAGAAAGCATTTCAAAATGTTTTTTTTCATCAAGGCTCATTTCCTCAAGCATTTTCTTATCGTCAATATCTCTTACTGAGTTTGCAAGTTCAGAGTAAAATTTGCTTACCATGGGTTCCTCGTCAATACCATCTTTTATAAGCTCAAGAACATATTTATTTGAATACATAGTAATCTCCTTACAGCTTTTATATATTTATATGCTGTGTTTTAAAATTTGTGAATACAAATTTGTCGATACATGTATAAATAAAGCCCTCTAAAAATATGGTAAAAATTGGTAAATATGTTATAATTATACCATAAACTTTAGGAGGCGATATTATGAATTATAATGAATACAGTTGCTATAATAAATTGCAGTATCTTCCTGTGGACAGAATACTGCCAAATCCTTATCAGACAAGATCAGGATTTGACAGCAGCGGTATTGATTCTCTTGTAAAGTCCGTAAAGAATTATGGTGTTCTTCAGCCTATAGGCGTAAGACTTATTAATAAAAAGGTATATGAACTTATTTTTGGAGAAAGAAGATTAATTGCGTGCAAAAAAGCAGGTATAAGCACAATTCCTGCCATTGTAACGGAAGTGGGCGACAGGGAAGCAGCGGCACTTTCAATGGCTGAAAATATACACAGAAAAGATCTTCATTATATGGAAACTGCAAAGGCAGTAAATATTCTTTTTAAAGGTTTTGGGTATAATACGGAAGAAATAGCCGATATTTTATCGATAGCATTGGATGAGGTTGAAGAGTACATAAAACTTGAAGGATTTTCAAGTGACGTAAGGAATATGCTTATAAGAGAGGATATATCTAAGGACAAAGCTGAACTGCTGTTAAAAACCAATGACAGCGATATACAGAAAAATGTAATTAATAAGGTGAGGGAATACAAATTGAACACAGAAAAAACAGAAATATTTATAAACAGTGCATTAAGGGAAAAAATGATTGGATCGGTTGAAGCCAATCACAGAAATATAAAGCGTAAATTTACTGATTTAAGGCTATTTACAAATACATTAAAGCAGGCAATAAGCCTTATTAATGAGTCAGGAATGGAAAGCAGCTATGAAATTGAGAAAAATGACGACCAATATAAAATATCTATTAATATTAATGTGTAAATATACAGGAAGTTGCTACCTCCCGTGGCTGCTTTTCATAGATTATACCGTTTAAGTTATAATTATTATTAAAATATTTATATGGTATTATGCCTTGACTTTATAAAAAAAGAGGTATAAAATATAGGTGCAATGGGGAATGGGGTTAAAAATCTTTGTTTCCCATTAATTTTTTGCCGTTGGGGGTTATATTATGTCATTTATTGCAGAGCTTTTTGAAGGAGATTATGGATATTTAGCTACACTGGCTGTAATTCTTTTGTCTACAAAAGTACTTGGCTTGGCATCGAGAAAAGTACATATGCCGGCGGTTGTTGGTGCCTTGCTTGCGGGTATTATATTAGGTCCGTCATGTTTGGGTGTTGTAAATCAGACGGATTTTTTGAGTAAGGCTGCTGAAATTGGAGTTATTATTCTTATGTTTATGTCAGGTCTTGAAACTGACCTTGAGGAGCTTAAGGAAAATGGTATTGCGTCATTTATAGTTGCACTTATTGGTGTTATTGTTCCTCTTGCCGGAGGTGCATTAACCTATTATATTATGAATCCTGAGGGAGAGGCTTCCATTAATATATTAAAGGCTGTTTTTGTTGGTGTTACTTTAACCGCAACATCTGTCAGTATTACTGTTGAAACATTGAGAGAACTGGGAAAGCTGTCAGGAAGAATGGGTACAACTATTTTAGGCGCAGCGGTTATTGATGATATTATTGGTATTGTAGTTTTAACAGCTATTACCGGTATGGGCGGCGGTTCTGATGTATCATTGCCTATTGTACTTTTAAAGATTGTTTTGTTTTTCATATTCGTTCTTATTATAGCTTTTGCAGTATTCTTTGTAAAGAGAAGGATATTCCCTCATATAAGAATGAGAAGAAGAATATCAATATATGTACTTGCTTTTTGTTTCTTTTTAAGTTTTTGCGCAGAAAAATTCTTTGGCGTTGCAGATATTACAGGTGCATATTTTGCCGGTGTTATATTATGTAATTTTGGTGCAAAGGAATACATTGACCAAAGATTTGATATTTTAGGCTATTTGTTTTTCTCACCGATATTCTTTGCAAGTATTGGTTTAAAGACAGATTTAAAAGCCCTTGTTGCAAATCCGGGAATTATAGTGTTTGCCGTTGTACTTCTTATAGTTGCTATTTTATCAAAGATTATAGGCTGTGGATTTGGTGCGAAACTTTGCAAGTTTGACAATAAGGACGCTTTGTCCATTGGTATAGGTATGGTATCAAGAGGTGAGGTTGCGCTTATTGTTGCTCAAAAGGGTGCAAGCTGCGGACTTCTTGAATCCAGTATGTTTCCTGCCATAGTATTTATGGTTATTGTAACTACACTTATTACTCCGGTACTTCTCAAATTAATTCTTGCGGATAAGAGTCATAAGAGTTCCAATACAGTTGTTCAGGCATAGCTTTATTGTATGTACAAAAAACGAGTTCATCTTAAATTGAACTCGTTTTTTTGATTTAATTAAGTATTTCATTAATTACTTTAGGTATTGCTTTTGATATATCAAGGGCAAGGACACTGTAACTGCTGCTTTCCTTTTCTGCAATTTCTCCTGCTCTGCCGTTAATATAAGTACCAAGGCAGGATGCGTCAAAGGCGTTTAAGCCCTGGGCTATAAGAGATGTAATTACACCTGTAAGGGAATCTCCGCTGCCGCCCTTGCTCATGGCAGATGTGCCTGTAATATTTATACAGATTCTGCCGTCGGGTGAAGCAATGATACTATGAGCGTCTTTTAATACCACAACTGTATTATATTTTTGGGCATAATTTTTTGCAGTTTCAATTATATTTTCTTTTATATGGCTTACATCAAAACCGGTAAGTCTTGACATTTCTTTTAAATGGGGAGTTATTACTGATGTATAGCTTTTAAGTTCCTCGTTTTCAGCTATTATATTTAAAGCATCCGCATCGGCAACAACAGGAGCTTTTGTATTTTTTAAAACATAATTAACAAGCTCTTTGCTTTCATTACTTATCCCTAAGCCTGAACCTATTGCCACTGCATTTCCGTAATTTAAATTTATATCTTCTCTTTTGGCAGTAACTGCTTCAGGCAGTGTGTTGTGTATAACGCTTATAACATGAGGAGTGGAGCATATATTTACAAGACCACAGCCTGTTTTATACGCAGATGCAGCGTTTATAACAGCAGCTCCTGCCATAGTGTCACAGCCTGATATAAAGAGGGCTTTTCCGTAAGTACCCTTGTTAGAGTCATTATATCTTTTTGGCATAAGCTCTTTTGGCTTGTCAAGAATAAATGTATCATAACTGTCAATATATGGTGCACCTATGTTTTTTACAACAAGTTTTCCTATATGAGAAAAGGCTGGGTATAAAAGCAAGCCTTTTTTAGGTAAATGGAATGTAACCGTTATATCTGCATTGACGGCAATACCGTAATTATTGCCGTTGTCTGAATTTACTCCCGTAGGGCAGTCAACAGCAACTATAAATTTTCCTTTGTTAATTAAATTTACTATATCAGAATATTTGTCATTTAACCTTCTTGAAAGTCCTGTGCCAATAAGAGCATCAACAATCAAATCATAGTCATTTATATTAATATTCTCTGTATTGTAAACAATGTCTGCATTATAGGCTTTAAGAATTTCAAAATTTTTCTTGCAGTCAGGTGTTGCCTTATCCTTTTCACCTATGAAAACTATCTTTGTTTTAATGCCGTTTGTAATCAGCATTCTGGCAACAGCCAAACCGTCACCGCCATTATTCCCTTTTCCTGCAAACACAATTACATTTTGGGGATTTTGAGAAAGAATAACATCAACAGCCCCTCTTGCTGCATTTTCCATTAAAATAAGTGAGGGTATTCCTTTATCTTCAATGGCAATTCTTTCAGCCTTTTTCATTTCGTTGTTGCTTAATATATACATATCGGTCACCTCAGCCATCAATTAACGCAAAAGCAATTGCATTTTCTTTACTGTGGGAAATTGATACATAAACCTGACTTCCCATTGAGTCAAATATTTCTTTGGCACTGCCGTATAAATTGACATAAGGCTTACCCTTATTGTCTCTTAAAATCTCTATTTCAACAGGTGAGCAGCCTGCAAAGCCTGTGCCCAAAGCCTTTGCAACAGCCTCCTTTGCCGCAAAATTTCCTGCTAACGTTTGTGGATTAACTCCGTGATAAAGTTTTTGTTCTTCTTTTGTAAATATTCTGTCAAGGAAGCTTTGTTTATCAAGAGTTTTTATAATTCTGCTTATTTCTATTATATCTGTGCCTATACCTTTAACCATAATAAACACCTCCTGTTAACAGTATAACTTAATACGGTCAAAAAAACAATATTTTAAATTGCAATAAGTCGGAACTTTTGATATTATATAGGTTAGGGTGATTATATGAAAAATAAAATTCTTAATTTGCTTGAAAACAGCAACGATTATATTTCAGGTGAGGAAATAGGCAGTATATTGGGCATATCAAGAGCTGCCGTGTGGAAAAACATAACAAGGCTTAAAGAAAAGGGCTACAGAATCGAATCTGTAAGCAATAAGGGCTACAGGCTTATAGACAATGCCGATGTTCTTAATGCTGATGATATAAACTATGATAAACTTATTTATATAGAAGAGGTTGACTCTACCAATGAGGAGTGCAAGCGACAGGCTGCCAATAATTGTCCGTCAGGTCTTTTTGTGGTTTGTGACAGACAAAGTGCAGGCAAGGGCAGGCTTGGCAGAACATGGCTTGCCGATAAAAATGTGGGGTTATGTATGAGTATGGTTTTAAGACCGGAAATTATGCCTGTGGAGGCACCTCAAATAACACTTATTGCAGGTGTGGCAATAAGAAGAATATTGGAAAGGCTTATGGGATTAAAGGTAGAAATAAAGTGGCCTAATGATATTATATGCAACGGTAAAAAACTGGTGGGTATTCTTACTGAAATGAGTGCCGAAATGGAAAAAGTTAACTACATTGTTTTGGGTATTGGAATAAATGTGAATATGGAGAGTTTTGGAGAAGAGCTTAAAGATAAGGCAACATCAATGTATATTGAAACAAATAAAAGATATAAAAGAAGTGATATTATAAATGAATTTTTAAAGGAATTTAAACCCTGTTATGAGCTTTTTTGCGAAAAGGGGTTTGAACCTTTTATCGATGAATATAATAAAAACTGTGCAAATATTAACAAAGAGGTTAAGACCGTTTGCGGAAAAAATGAAATTTCAGGTATAGCAAAGGGCATCAATGAAAAGGGTGAACTTATGATATTATGCGGTGATAAATTGGTGCCTGTATTTGCAGGTGAGGTTTCATTAAGACTTAATGACAACAGGTACATTTAGGAGGAAATTATGGAAGATAACAAGGATATATTGTGCTCTGCATCATATTATAAGCATGGCTATTTTTTAAATGAAAAATTTAACAGACTTCCTGAGCAGATAAAAAGAGAGCTTAGAGTAATAACGACCTGTCTTGCAGAAAGGACAAAGGGTATTGCTATTATTGGGTTTTATAAGGAAAATGCCGATGTGTATATTGAAGTAATGAATCAGCCGGATGATTATTTATATGATGAAATAGGTGCAAAGCTTGAAGTTGGCTATGTTGAAAGGGATAACGAGGAGTTTTTTAATTCTCTTTCACTTTGGTACAAGACTTTTATAATGGGTGAAGTGAAATGAAAATAGGTAGTGTTGAGCTTGAAAACAATGTATTTCTTGCTCCTATGGCAGGAGTAACCGACAAGGTTTTCAGAACATTGTGTAAGGAAATGGGCTGTGGTCTTGTATACTCTGAAATGGTAAGTGCCAAGGGAATGAAATATAACAATAAAAATACCACACAGCTTTTACAGGTTGACCCGTTGGAAAAGCCCTGTGCAGTACAAATATTTGGCTCTGAGCCTGATACTATGGCTGATATGGCAAGAAGGCTTAACGAATATGAAGATATTGCCATAATTGATATTAATATGGGCTGTCC
>DBGCRA010000196.1:0-65240 GCA_048359195.1 Candidatus Gallispira sp. | reverse complement strand
CCTTAAATAAACACCTTTTTATAAACAATAAGAGCTGTCACAAGAACAACTATTAAAATTGGCAGCACTACCACAGACTGAATAAAACCTGCCGCTATATATCCCACAAAGGAAAAGGCTGCCACAAAGAGCACATAAGGTATCTGTGTTGTAACGTGACTTAAATGATTACATTGTGCCCCTGTTGATGCCATAATTGTAGTATCTGAAATAGGTGAACAATGGTCGCCGCAAACAGCCCCGGCAAGGCATGATGAAATTGCTATAATAAGTATTTCACTATCTACAGGCATTATAGGCACTACAATAGGCAAAAGAACACCAAATGTTCCCCATGATGTACCTGTTGAAAATGCAAGTCCGAATGCTACAACAAAGAGTACGGCGGGAAGGAAACGGTTAAGACTTTCAGCCTTATCTGCCAAAACGCCTGCCACAAACATATCTGCACCAAGGAGATTTGTAACACTGCTTAGTGTCCACGCAAATGTTAAAATCAATATAGCAGGTACCATTGCCTTAAAGCCCTCGGGAAATGCCTCCATAATTTCATTAAAACTTAATACACCTCTTGTAATATAAATGAGAAATGTAAATATTACTGCTGCTGCTGAACCTAAAACCAAACCAACAGAAGCATCAGAACCTGCAAAGGCACCTATAAAATTAAAATAATTTTCACTTGTGCCGTCAAAAAATCCTCCGGAATAAATCATACCTGTAACACAAAATATGATAAGCATTAAAACAGGAAACACAAGATCAATAACCTTACCCTTTGACGAAACCTTAAGAGAATTATCCTTTATTGCCTCTCTTCCACCGAAAAGATCACCCTCTTTGGCAAGCTTTTCGTGTTCTTTCATAGGTCCGAAATCTATACCAAGAACTGAAATTGTAATTACCATAACAATAGTAAGAAGTGCATACAAATTATAAGGAATGGCCTTTATAAAAAGCTCAAGACCGTTAGTTCCCTCAACAACGCCTGTAACTGCCGCCGCCCATGATGAAATAGGAGCAATAATACATATAGGTGCTGCCGTAGCATCAATAATATAAGCAAGCTTTGCCCTTGAAACCTTGTATTTATCGGTAATAGGCCTCATAACACTGCCCACTGTAAGGCAATTGAAATAATCATCTACAAATATAAGAACACCAAGTCCAAAGGTAGCAAGAAGTGCGGATTTCTTAGTCTTTATTTTAGTCTGTGCCCACTTTCCGTAGGCTTCAGAACCACCTGCCCTGTTAATCATAACAACAAGGATGCCTAAAAGTACAAGAAACACAAGAATACCTACATTCCAACTGTCAGCAAGCTTTGGTATAACACCTGCCGTCATTTCTCCATCAACCTCAACTCCCTGAAAAATTGCCACAAAAGCCTTTTCAACATTGAGATTAAAGTAAAATAAAAATCCTGTTGCTATACCTATAAAAAGAGAAGAATAAACCTCCTTTGTAACAAGTGCAAGTATAATGGCAACAACAGGAGGCACAAGAGACCAACCTGTATTGACTGCTCCTCCCTCATTTGTAAAAGCAAAGGCTGCAAAAAGAGCTGCCAGTATAACAACTGCTCCTATGTAAAGTTTAGTTTTTATCTTTTCATTACCGGTCATATTTTTTTCCCTTTCCGATTTTAACGTAACTCTTGTCCATTAATAGTATATCCTATTTTTATACAAAATACAACAGGCGTAATTAAAAACACACTAAAAAATTTATCATTTATGTTACATATTACTCAAAATTATTGAATTAAATTTTGTAATATATTATACTTAAGGAGACTATTTAAAGGTGGAGATTACTAATGAAAAAAATTATAATTTTTATACTTGCCATTATGCTTTTTGGCTGTACAGGCAGTGAATACGTAGTTAAAATGGGAAATGATAAAATATCAAGAGGTGAATACCTTGTATATCTTATGGAGCAAAAGAAAAGCTTTGAGGCACAGGGAGGCAGTGATATTTGGGAGGCTGACTTTGACGGTGTAAATGCTGAAGAGGTTGCCAAGCAAAATGCCGTGAATACTCTTGTTATGGTAAAAACAGCAGTCAAGCAAACCAAGGAGCTTGGCATTACATTAAATGATGAAGACATTAAAAATGTTGAAAGCCAGACAGATGAGCTTATGAGTGAGTTCGATGCGGAGGACCTTGAAAATCTTGAACTTAGCAGGGACAAAATATATAAAATTATGGAGGAAGTTGCTCTTCAGCAGAAGGTATATGCCTATGTTACTGACAGTTATACCGTAAATGAAGCTGAATTTAAAGAGTATCTTAATAACTATTATGCAGAGCATAAGGCTGAATTTACTACCTATATTATAAACGAAATTTTCCTTCAGCCTGACATATCAGGCAGTGAGAACAAGGATAAAATAACAGATGCTTATAATAAAATAAAAACCGGTGCAGATTTTAATGACGTCCTTTCTGAAATTTCTCCTGAAAGCAGCAAAGAACCTTTTGAGCTTGACCCAAGTCTTTATACCGAAAACACTTTGCAGCAGATATACAGCCATAATAAAGGAGATGTCTTCCTTGTTGAAGATGTAGACGGCTACCATATTTTTAAAATTGTCGATATAACAAGCAGCAGTATTGAAAGCATTGAACCGGAAATAAGAGAGCAGTATATTAATAATAAGAAACAGCAAATTTATCAAACGCAAAATGACAGCTGGCAGGGAGATTTGTCTGTTGAAAAAAATGATGATGTTTGGGCAAGCATAAGTATTGTGAAAGAATAAATAAATGGGGTTGTTGCAAAACAGAAAAATTACAGCAGCCCCGATATTGTCCGTCCGCTGTACTCAACTATAGAAATACAACTAACATCTATTTAGTCAGCTAAACTCTAATTTATATCCTTTCACACCTAAATCTTATTCTTACATAATCAATATACCACTTACCCTCTTTACAAAGTACATCGGCAAGTCTTTTTTCAGCTTCTCCAATTATCTCATTAACCTCATCATTACTCATACCCTCAAAAGGTGCCATATTAAACATTCTTATCCAGCCCTCAAGACCTCCCTGCTGATAAGTAGGTCTGTCAAAAAGAATGGCGTACTTAACCCTTAAACCTGCATTTTCAAGAAGAGGAGCATATTCCCCTACAGTAGGAAAGTAGAAATTTTTAAAATACCTATGACCTCTTTCCTCAAAAATGGCTTGTAAAGCGGAGTGTACCCTTTCAGCACAGCCAAATCCGCCAAACTCACACACAAATTCGCCGCCCTTTTTAATATTAGATGCAATATTATTTAAAAGCTCCTGATGTCTTCTCTTATCTATCCAATGAAGAACAGCATTTGAAAATATGGCATCACAGGGCTCAATATTAAAGTTAAGAGCATTTCCCTTAACAAAATCGATACCACTATAATTTTCCCCGGCTGCTTTAAGCATATCCGCCGAATCATCAATACCTGTTACATTATAGCCTTTTTCTTTAAGCTTGACGGTAAGCCTGCCATTGCCACAGCCAAGGTCAACAACTCTGCTGCCCTTTGGCGACTGCAAAAGCTCCATAACATCCTCACCATATTTATGTACAAACTGAAAATCAGCGGAATATCTGTCAGCATCCCAGTTAATATTCATATTATCACTCCTTTATAAATATAAACCAAAAAGGACGTATACACGTCCTTTTAAAATAAATTACTTATTTACTCTGCCTAAATACTCACCTGTAGCCGTATCAACCTTAATAATCTCACCCTGATTAATAAATAATGGTACATTAACAGTTGCACCTGTTTCAACAGTAGCAGGCTTAGTAGCACCTGTAGCAGTATCACCCTTAAATCCCGGCTCAGTATCTGTTATCTCAAGCTCAACAGCAATAGGTGGTTCAATGCCGAATACCTTACCCTGATAGCTAAGTACCTTAACAGCCTCATTTTCCTTAACAAATTTAAGAGTATCGCCAACTTCGCTTGCAGGAATAGGAATCTGGTCATAAGTTTCAATATCCATAAAGTAATAAAGCTCACCATCGTTATAAAGATAAGACATATCCTTCCTGTCAATATGAGCCTTTGGCATCTTTTCAGTTGGTCTAAAAGTTTTTTCAACAACAGCACCGGATACAAGATTCTTTAACTTAGTTCTAACGAAAGCTGCACCCTTACCCGGTTTAACATGCTGGAATTCAATAATCTGGTAAATATTACCCTCATATTCCATAGTAACACCGTTTCTAAATTCACCGGCAGAAATCATAAAAAGTTCCTCCTTAATAGTAATTAACATAATTATATATTCTATAATACCCTATATTTAGAAAAAAAGCAATATATATTTTCGTTTTTTAACATATTTGTCATACATGTCTGTAATTTTGTTGTAATGTTTGTAATCTAAGTGTAACAATGTTCGATAATTTTTCGAAAACATCAAAACTTGTGGAAAACTTAGCTTTGTCCACACGAAAATATGTTTTGTTTTTGTGGATAAGTAGGATAACTTTGTGAATTACTGCTGTGATACAAGCTTTTCCCCTAATTTTACTATATCACCTGCACCCATAGTTATCAACATATCCTGTGGATTACAATTGTTAATAATATAATTTTCGGCATTTTCAAACGTTCCGCAGTACTCTGCATCTCCGCCATGTTCGACAATCTTTTGTGCTAAATCCTTGCTGCTGACAAGACCGGTATCCTTTTCTCTTGAGGCATATATATCTACAAGTACCACTTTATCCGCTTTTGAAAGGACTTTTGCAAAATCGTCTAAAAGTTCGTATGTTCTTGTATAGGTATGAGGCTGAAAAACTATACAAAGCTTTCCAATATCATTTGCCCTTGCACTGTTTATTGTAGCTGCAATTTCCGTTGGGTGATGGGCATAATCATCTATTACCTGCACACCATTAAAGCTTCCCTTATACTGAAAACGTCTGTCTGTACCGTGGTAATTGTCAATACCCTTAACAATATCATCAACCAAAACACCATACCTATAACAAAGAGCAAATGCTGAAAGTGAGTTATACACATTATGCTCACCCGGTATAGAAAGACTTACTTCAGCAATTTCTTTGCCCCTGTAATTAACCTTATAAGTACCGTGACCCATTGAATTATAGCTTATATTTGTTGCATACCAGTCTGCACTGCTGTCAATTCCATAAGTTTCATAAGGACAATTAATACCATCAACAACCTCATCAAATCTTGGAATTTCATTATTAATAATTAAAAAACCGTTTTTGGGCAGTCTCTTTGCAAACTTATTAAAGGACTTATAAATATTATCAAGATTTTTGAAATAATCTATATGGTCCTTATCGACATTTAAAATTATAGCTGAATGAGGATTAAACTTCAAAAAGCTGTCGCAGTATTCACAAGTTTCAAGCACAAAATAATCATCACTGCCTATTTTGTAATTGCCCCCTATACTTGGCAGCATACCACCTATTGATACTGTAGGCTCTGCATTTGCTGCAAGCAGAATTTCAGTAACAAGTGAAGATGTTGTAGTCTTACCGTGAGTACCCGCAACTGAAATAGGATGCTTGTATTCAAGCATAAGCATACCTACAAGTTCCGCTCTGTCTATAACAACTGCCTTAGAGGTTCTTGCCGCCACAAGTTCAGGGTTATCTTCATTAACTGCCGCAGTGTAAACTACAAGGTCAATATCATCGTTAATATTTTCTGCCCTCTGACCTATTTCTACACTAATACCCATTTCAACAAGACTATTGGTAACTGCTGACTGAACACCGTCAGAGCCGCTTATTTTCTTACCCTTGTGCAAAAGTATTTCTGCAAGACTTGACATACTTATGCCGCCTATGCCTATAAAATGAATTTTATTAAAATCCTTTAATAACATTAAAATCTATCCCCTTAAATTAAATTATTTTACCTGATTGAAAAAATCTTCTGCAAGTGCCGCCATATCATCGTAAGTATAGTTTCTTGCAATAGACTCAAGCGTGTAACCTATGCCGTCACTGTACCACATAAGCTGCTGCATTGGCAAAAGCTCAGAAAGAGAATTGCCCTCTCTTACAACAACATTACCTGCCTCCTGTGCTTTTTTAATATATGCCGGAAGACCGGTTTCATCTGTTGTGTGGTAAAGACTTCTGTTATTATAAACAACATCTACATCTCCTACAGTACCATTCTGTGCCTTTGCTTTTGGCAGCATTTCACTATACTCTGCTTCTGTCATTGCCTTTGCTGTTATTGAAAGTCTTTCTCCGTTAGTAACAGCATTTGCAAGATAATTGTATTTAATACCATTATCGGTAATTTCATAATTATTCAAATTAAACTGCTGATTAATTTTACTTGTCTGCATTACATTTTCAAGTCCAAGCTCACTAAGCTCACTCTTTGAAGGTAAATCACCCTCTTCAATTTCTGAAATTTCTGCTTCTGTATTGACATGGTACTCTACATCACTGCCGCCATTATCAGTTTCAAGTGTTTCAACATCAGTTGACTTATTATTTACAGCAATAAATATTGCCGTCAAAATAATTACAGCAATTAAAATTCCTATAATTATATAAACTATTTTATTAAAGCTTAATTTTTCTTTCATAATATATTTTTTCCTTTCTTTGTACATATACATTAGTATACCACAAATAACCAAAGTTGAAAATACCAAAGTAACTTTTTTGTACTATAAAATTTGAAATAACATAAAATAAAAGCAGAAAGGAGAATGATAATATGGAAAGCTGCATAGTAAGAAACAATGAAACGATATATGCAATATACAAAGAAAAAAGTACCATCCGCATAAGAAAAAGAAATGATGATAAATGGAATGAAGCAAAAATAATAGCCAAAAACACCATGGGAGGCTTTTCCATTATGGGCTGTCCGGAGGGAGAACCTGTTATACTTTATCAGGACAGTAAAGGAAATTTAATGGCAGCAAGAGGCGACAATCCTCACAGAATGGTCCTGAGAAATACATCAGAGGGCTCTTCTCCCCTACATATTAAAGGTATATTAAGGGAAAATACAATACAACTCTTTTATAACAGGGATTATATCAGTGAAAGCTATATTACGGAACAGCATAGGAGAGAAGACGGAAGCTGGTCAAAGGCTGTTCCCCTTGACAAATACATATCAAATGCCAATTTAACAAAACTTGTAAGCATAGGGGATAACTACATACTGTTTTATTCCAAAAATGTCCCTGAACAGCAAATAGGCTACAGAGAAATAGGCAGATACTCAATAGGTGAATTTAAAATGCTTTATTCAACAGGTTATAAAATACTCGACTATTCCCTTGCACTGACCTGTGATGAAATCCATTTATGTGCTGTTGTGCTTACTAACAGAGGTAACAGGCTTATTTATATAAAAAAAGACAACGGCGGGATTTCAAAAACAAAAATTCTTTATGATGGTTTTGTAAAGGGCTGTCATATTTCAATAGAAAACAGCAAAATAGTAATTATATTTTCCACTATTTTGGGAAATAACAGAATAATCTCCTATGATATGGGTAATACATTCAGAAGAACAGAAAGCATTGAACAGTTTGTGTTTAATAAAACCGTATTTTATGACTATACAAAGCAAAGCCCTGATAATTTTGTTGCATCAGAGCTTATAACTGATGTGAATTTTCCTTATGAAGTCAGATATTGCCCCTTTATAAATAACAGCTTTAATGAAGTTGAAAAATTGAAAAAGGAAATTGAAAAACTAAAGGGGTTGAAAAGGGGCGAGTGAAATGGTATAGTTAAATTAATATTTATACCCAAAGGAGAGTCAACAATGAAATTCACATCAAACAGCTTAAAGCTATATGCCATAACAGATCGCCGGTGGCTAAAAGACAAAAGCCTTTCACAAGCAGTAGAGGAAGCAATAAAGGGCGGAGCAACAATTATACAGATAAGAGAAAAGGACACTCCTTACGCTGAATCTAAGGAAATTGCCGTTGACATAAAAAAGGTTACGGACAAATACAACATACCTCTTATTATTAATGACAATGTAGAGCTTTGCAAAGAAATTGACGCTGACGGTGTACATATTGGTGCTGATGATATGTCTGTTAAAAAAGCGAGGGAAATACTTGGAAACAATAAAATTGTCGGAGGCACTGCAAGAACCCTGGAAAGAGCCATTAAGGCATATAATGAAGGTGCAGACTATCTTGGTATAGGTGCGGTATTTAACACTACCACAAAAGAAGGTACCACACATATGACCAGAGAGCTTGCGCAAAGTATAAATGCTGCCGTTAACATTCCCACAGTGGCAATAGGCGGCATTAATGAAGAAAATGCTCACCTTCTCTATGACTATGGTGTCAGCGGTATAGCTGTAGTATCTGCCATATTTGCACAGAAGGATATTGGTTCTGCCTGTCAAAGGCTTATTAAAGAAGTAAATAAATTTAAGGTATAAAAATAAACCTCCTTGAATATCTTAATTATAAAAAGATATTCGGGAGGTTTTTTTATGTTCAAATCCAAAAGTTCACCTGTTTTTGCCCTGTTTAAGGGTATACTAATAAGCTACATAATTACAATGGCTGTATTTATTATCTTTGCTCTGCTGATCACATACACTGATATAAACGAAAAACACATTGGAACGGTAATAAAAGTTACTACAGCCCTGGTCTGTATATTAAGCGGACTTATTACGGCAGGATCAGCAAATAAGGGCGGACTTATTTGGGGAATAATTTCAGGAATAAGCTATGTTGCCATAATGTGTATTTTAGGCTTTGCCCTTATACCTGATTATTCTGTTACATCTAAACTTATTGTAAGCCTTATGCTTGCCATAGCAGGAGGCGGTTTAGGCGGAGTAATAGGAATAAATCTAAAATAAATTACGACATAGGGGCTGATCCCCTATGCCGAATTAAAAATCATATAAGTCCAACACTTTTAAATAAAACTATCATTGAAAATACAGTAATAATTGATGCCACATTACACCATATTACAAGCTGTCTTGCAAGCTCACCGTGGTTATGCATACTTTCAGCCATAATAGCAGAGCTTACGGCAACAGGAGAACCGTAAAAAGCAATAAGTGCAGGGAAATCAGCCTTTGTCAATGGGAAAAATCCGGTTTTTGCAATAAGCAAAATTGCAGTAAGGCATATTGCAGGTACAATAACAAGACGCCAAAGCACGCCAAGAGTAATATCCCTTGCAAGCTCCTTAATGGCAGACACCCGAAATCTTCCGCCCAATACAAGAAGTGCAATAGGTGATGCTATGGAGCCTACGTCCTTAATGGTTTCATAAAGGAATGGTATATCCTCTTTAATTGTAAAAGGCACATAATTCCTTAAAACAAGGCACACCAAGGCACAGCCTACACCTATTATAAGAGGATTTTTACATATTGACTTAAAAATATCCAAAGCTGATGTTTTTTTACCGCTGTTGTCATAGCTGAAAACAGAAAGTACAACTACAGCAAGAATATTAAATGTAGGAATACCTATGGCAGAAACAACGGCAGCAGTAGCAAGAGCTGCCTCACCGCCCATTGCCTTAGCCAAAGGAATACCTATAATAGCATAGTTGGAACGGAAAGCACACTGTATAAGCACGCCTCTTTTACCGCTGTCCTTAGTATAAACCATAAAGAACAGAGTAGCCAGGCCACAGGCTGCAACAACAAGCAGTGCCGCAGTAAGCACCAGTTTCCAGTTAATATCGGAAATACTTTCGATATTATAAACACTGTAAAAAAGATAAACAGGAATAGCCACATTAAAGGCAAGTTTATTGGCATTTATAAAAAAGCTTTCAGGCAAAAGCTCTATTTTCTGCAAAAAATAGCCAAGAAAAATGACTAAAATAATAGGCATTACTGCATTAATGGAAAAAATAAGTGTAGACATTATAAATTATACTCCTTTATTTTGTTTCCCTCAAAATCCTTAATTGTAAATTTACCGGCTTCATAAATCATATAGCTGTGTTTATTGCCGTTTTTAGGTATTGACACAGAACCCGGATTAATATAAACATAGCCTTCAGGCTGTTCTTCCATAGCCTGAATATGGGTGTGACCGTGAATAAGAAGGTCACCCTTTTTAAGCATTGGGGGATTAGATGTATTAAAGTTATGACCATGAGTAATAAACCACATTCTGCCCTCAACAAACATAAGGGCATACTCTGCCATAACAGGAAATTCAAGAACCATTTGGTCAACTTCTGCTTCACAGTTGCCCCTTACGGCAACAATTTCTGCCTTAATGCTGTTTAAAAGTGCAATAACAGCCTTTGGATTATAGTCCTTTGGCAAATCGTTTCTTGGACCGTGGTATAACAAATCTCCAAGTAAAACAAGTTTTTCAGCCTTTTCTTCCTTATATGCTTCAACAGTTTTTTCAGCATAATAAAGAGAGCCGTGAATATCAGACGCAAACATTAATTTCATAACTATTCTCCTTCTTAATTATTTACAATAATTTTAACAAAAAAAAGCAGAGGTGTAAATATGAAAATAAGCAAAATAATTATTATAGTCCTTTTACTTATATTTTTAGTTTTAATTCTAAGGCTTATTCACCCCAAAACCAAAACCACAGCAAATATGGAAAAACCAAAGGTAGCAATAATTATAGATGACTTTGGCAACGGCTCTGCCGGAACGGAAGAAATGTTAAACCTTCCCATAAAATTTACAGGAGCAGTTATGCCCTATATGCCCAAAAGCGTGGAGGAAGAAAATCTTTTAATTTCAAAGGGCAAGGAAGTAATACTTCATCAGCCTATGGAAGCTCATACAGGTCAAAGAAGCTGGCTTGGGGAAACTCCAATTTTAGGTAATATGTCTATTGATGAGGTAAAGGAAACATTTACCAAAAACGCTGACCAGCTAAAAAATGCTGTTGGCTTTAATAACCATATGGGATCCCTTATAACCGAGGATAGAGAAAAAATGAAAGCTATGCTTGAAATTGCCAAAGAAAGAGGTTGGTTTTATATTGACAGCGTTACAACAGGGAAATCCGTTGCAGGTGAAGCTGCCAAAGAAGTTGGCATTCCTTATGGTAAAAGAGATGTATTTCTTGACAGCACCCAAGATATAAATAAAATAAAGGAAAATATAAGAAAAGCAGTAAAAATTGCTGAGGAAAAAGGAAGTGCCATTGCTATAGGTCACGTTGGCGCCGAAGGAGGAACGGTTACTGCCAAGGCTATAAAGGAAGTAACAAATGAAGTGGGGGATAAGGTAGATTTTGTATTTGTAAGTGAGGTTATAAATTAAAGTTTGTATGCCCAAAACGCGTACGCATTTGGGGCATACAAACTCTATAAATGACTATTTATAGCCGTGCCAAACAGTCTTGAAAGTTTTGCCATTGAATTAAAATTATTGTTTATTTCACCTTTGGTGAAATAAACAATAATTTAATTAATATACATCATTCTCACTATTTATATCAGACCCAAGAACATACATAAAATAAAGTGACTTAGCCGCCTTTTCTCTTGTAACAACACCCTTAGGATCAAGAGTATAGCCATTTTCCATTTTACCTCTTTCAACGTCCTCACTGCGGATTAAACCAAGCTCATAAGCCTCCTCCACAGTTTCCTTGTATTCTGCTGAAATTTCATCCTTATCAGTAATATTGCCATAGCCTACAAGAGGATAATACTGAGCCTCCTCGCCTACTAAATTAGGATCATAATTAGGGTCATCAGGAGAAATATTTGTGCCATTATAGTCTGTCATATACTTAGGCTTTTGACCGAAATTGGCTTTATAAGCATCAAGATTAATTTGTGCCATTACCTCTCTTGTAAGTATGCCTGTGCCGTATTTTGAAGTATCTACCTTGTCACTGCCATAAAGCTTAGCCATAGCATCAGCATAATCTTCTACGGTCATTTCTGCCTTTGGCTCAAAACAACCTTCACTGTTTTTATACATTATGCCAAGCTGTACCATTTTTTCTATCTGATTTCTGTAATAAGCATTTTCACCCTTAACATCCTTGCAAACCTCAGGATAAACCTTTTCCCAATTTCCTGCCTTAACATCAGAAGTCATTGAATCTGTCATTGGCTTTAGCTGTGTATAAGCATCTGAAAGAGTTTTTATTTCCTCAACAACAAGCCTTGCATACTGCTTTGCAAGTGCCTCCTTCATATGAGTTGTATCAATCTTATTGTCAGGATGACCGTTGGCATAGCTTCCGCTATTGGTTTTGCCCGGAGTTTCTCCTGCCTCAAGACTCATTACAACAGCCATAGCCTCATCATAACCTATTTCTGTAAGATATTCACAGCTTAATGTGTTTAAATCCACAAGAGGTACATTCATTTCAGATGCAACATTTTTCATTACCTTAACAAACTCTCTGTCCTCTGTTGTAAATGTATTCTTAAACTGACCATCCTCATACTTGCTTGTTCTTGTCATAGGCGTAACAAGGACAGGAATCATACCTCTGGCTTCTATTGCCGGAATATAACACTTTTCAAGATATTCCTTATACATAGCCTCCGTTGAGCCAACGCCAAAACGTGCCGTAGGGTCAGATGCAGTACCTGTATCACTGCCCTTTTTCTCATCATTGTGGCCTGACTGAATAAGTACAAAATCGCCCTCACAGCCTGTCATAAGAACATCGTTTAATCTGCCCTCCTGATACATCTGTTTAACGGAACGACCTCCCATTGAGTAATTTACCACATTAATTTTGCTGCTGTCAAAAAGTCTGTCAAATACCTGACCCCAACCGCACATAGGTGCTTCCTCAAAAAGATAAGACTTTAAAGTGGAATCTCCAAGAAGATAAACTGACGGTTTCTCACTAATCTTATTTTCAACAGGAGTTATCTTAATAGTCCTTAGTGTAACCGGCTTATTTATTTCCTTTGCCTCAATTTCAATATCAATAAAATCTCTGCCATTGGCATAGTCAAAGGACCATATATCACCCTCCCACTTGGCAGGGTGTAAGTTAGGTACTTTCTTTGCAGCATCCCAGTAAGGCGAATTTTCAAGCCTGTAAGTCTGCATTGCGCTTACACTTAAAAGAGCGTTATTTTCACCGCCCTCAATATCTACTTCAATATGATATCCGCCGGCAGGTGCCTTTACTCTGAATACCATACCACCATAGTTGTAGCAGGTAGCCTTATTAATATCAAGCTTATTGCCGTCTTTGTCAATCGTATTAAACATAGACACACTTTGCTCAACAATAGTAAAGCCATTGTCCTCTGTCTTGATTTTTGACATATTGACAGTTCTTTCAGGCATAGATGTTGTTTTGTTCACAAAACCATAGCCTGTATCACAGTCATACTTATTTACCTTTTTTATAACCTTTGAACCCTGAATGTAATCTGATGTAAAATTGTAGATTATCGGTTTAAAATCTGTAGTTTCAGCATAGACGAATGCTGATACTGACATTGTCAGCACCAAACTAAGAGTAAGCGATATTATTTTTTTAAGCTTCATATTTTTATTCTCCTTACATATATATTTATCAAATTAAACAGCCCTAATGATAATATAAAAAAATAAAATTATTTTATTCATATCTAAAATCATCAACATTAAATACTCCCTTATCCCCTAATTTATAATGAGGAATAACAAGAAGTGATATAAAACCCAGTATCATAAGGGTTTCATTACTTCCGCTTGGAGAAAGAGCTTTTGCAGCCTCAACAATTTTTTCGTGTTCCCATACAACATCATTAATATCCTTATCTGACATAATACCGCCTACTTTAAGCTCCATTTTTGCCAGAATTTTATTATTCTTAACTACAACAATGCCGCCCTGTTTACCAAGGGCATTAACAGCTGCCGCCATATTTTCACTGTCGCTGCCAATAACACTTATATTATGAGAATCATGACCTATAGTCTGAGCAATAGCTCCATTTGCAATATCAAGGCCTTTTACATAGCACTTACCAATATTGCCTGTTTTATTATGCCTTTCAATATTTGCACAAAGAGAAAGTCCTTCGGCATTTTCACAGTAAACACCATCAGTTATTAAACTGCCTTCATTCAAAGCAATAACCAAATTTTTGCTGTCAAATTCAAGAAAAAGGTCCTCTGCTTTAACAGTATCTGTATTCACAGTATTTTCAACAGCTGAAATATCTGCACCCGCTGTATCAAAAAGAGCCTTGCCGTTTTCAGCCACAAGAACACCCTTTTTATAAACTCTTTCAATTTTAGTTGCATTAATATCCCTTGTAACAACAATATCAGCCTCAAAGCCGCTTGCAACCGCTCCCTTTCTGCCAAGGTTATAGCTTACACAGGAGTTATAGCAGGCAATGGTATAAACATCCAAAGGATCATAACCAAGTTTAATTGCCTTGTCTATACAATGTGATATTGTTCCCTCTTTAATAATTTCAGCAGGATGCTTGTCATCGGTACAAAAAGCAAAATGCCTTAAATTATATGGATTTACAGCCTTCATAAGTTCCTTAAGATTCTTGGCACCTGTACCCTCTCTTACAAAAATATCAAAACCATTGCTTATTTTCTCAAGAGCTTCATTTGCACTGCTGCACTCGTGGTCATTTCTTATACCGCCGCAGGCATAAGCATTTAACCCCTTTCCTTTTATAATAGGAGCGTGGCCGTCAATATATTCTGCTGATTCAAGCTTTTTCAAAACATCAGATACACAGCCAATTACACCCGGATAATTCATCATTTCACCAAGACCTAAAAAGTCATACTTTTCAAAAAGCTCAGCAGTTTTATCGCCGTCAATAACACAGCCCGAATGGTCAAAAGGTGTTGCGGGAACGCAGGAAGGCAGCATAAAATGTACCTCTAAAGGTGCCTTTTTACCGTCTTCAATCATAAATGCAAGTCCTTCCTCACCCTTTACATTAGCGATTTCGTGAGGGTCAGCTATAATTGTTGTAACCCCCTTTGGCATAACAGCCTTTGCATATTGTGCAGGAGTTACCATAGCTGACTCAATATGAACATGGCTGTCCACAAACCCCGGAGTGATATAAGCCCCTTTAACATCTGTTTCCTCAACACCCTCATAGTCGCCTATTCCTATAATAATGCCATCTTTTACTGCTACATTGCCTTCAACTATTCTATGGTTTAACACATCTATAATCTTTCCGTTTTTTAACACTAAATCTGCCTTTTCATTGCCAAGAGCAGACTGAATAACATTTTTAAGCATAAAATACCTCCTATAATTTTAAAAAAATCCCCTTAAAACAAAAAAATCCCTCCGTGAAAATTAGGGGGAAATGAAGATGTCATTTACTGCATAAGTATTTTAAAACACAGCTTTAATCACCGACCGCAAGCATCAACAAATGTAAATATTAACCTATTAAATATCCAAACAACATCACTTCAGTTGCCCAAAACCTTTCAGTCAGCTTTAAAAATATATATTAATAAGTAAATTATAAACCGGCTTTATAAAAAAATCAATAAAATTATATAAATTTTAAATAAATTCATATTTTATTAAAGCAATTAAAAATGTATTTTTTATTTAAAATATTCATCAGTAAAATAAAAAATATTATTACTCCATTATTAATAATCTATTCGCAATTTGACTAAAAATTATTAATAAACATATAATAAAATATAAATTATGCAACAACAACAGTAAATATGCTAAAAATAATAACTAAATTTGGTAAAAAATATGGATAATTTAGGTAAACTTTTCATTCAACAATATTTGACAACGACTTAAATTAATATTATAATTAATATGTATAAAAGCGAAGAAAACCAGTATTGGTTTAAGCAGTTTCATCAGGAGGAATTATTAATGAATATTAGCGGTGGTGGCATTAAGATTTTCGGTTGCAACGGTAACCACGTCTTAGCTGAAAGAATTGCTTCAGAATTAGGTCTTTCACTTAGTAAATGTGAAGTAAGCAAATTCAGTGACGGCGAAATCAGTGTTAGAATCAACGAAACAGTAAGAGGCAATGACATTTTTATCGTTCAGCCTACAAGCAATCCGGTTAATGATAATTTAATGGAGCTTCTCATTACTATTGATGCTGTTAAGAGAGCATCAGCGGGCAGAATTAATGCTGTTATACCTTACTACGGTTATGCACGTCAGGACAGAAAGGCTAAGGCCAGAGATCCAATTTCAGCTAAGCTCGTTGCTGACCTTATTACAAGTGCAGGTGCAGACAGAGTAATCACTATGGATTTACACTGTGCACAAATTCAGGGTTTCTTTAATATCCCTGTTGACCATTTAGTTGGTATGCCTTTACTCTCAAAGTATTATGGTGAAAAGTTCGGTTATGGCAATGATAATCTCGTAGCTGTATCACCTGACCTTGGCTCTGTAACAAGAACAAGATCATTTGCTGAGCAGCTTGACATTCCTATTGCTATTGTAGACAAGAGAAGGCCTAAGCCTAACGTATCTGAAATTATGAATATTATCGGCGACTTTAAGGATAAAACCGTTATTCTTTATGACGATATGATTGATACTGCCGGCACTATTACAAATGCAGCTAATGCTATTATTGAAAGAGGTGCCAAGGAGGTCTATGCATGCTGTACTCACGGTGTTCTTTCAGGTGCTGCCATTGAAAGAATACAGAACAGCCGGATTAAAGAATTACTTGTACTTGATACAGTACCTCTTACATCTGAAAAGGCTATTCCTAAAATTAAACAGAAGTCTGTTGCTAAGGTATTTGCTGATGCAATTTACAGAATTCACGAAGGCTTGCCTGTTTCAAGAATATTTGAATATTAATTTTAATTATAAAAAACTCTCCAAAGATTCCTTTGGGGAGTTTTTTTATGCCGCAAATTTATGTAAAAATTCACAAAAACCAAAAACTCCACTCAAAAATCATTGTTTATTTTCCATATTTATATTATAATTATATTTAATAAAATGTTGAATTTTAACAAACAGCATAATTTTCAATTTTTTATTTTAATAATTAAATATTTTACTGAATTAATTATTAATGTATAACAAATATGATAAGGAGGTATTTTATGGAAAAAAAATCAGTCCATAACTTTAGAGGCACGGCAGCACAAGAACATCAACTTAAAGATGTTATTGAAAAGCATCTTAAACAGCCCGGAGGTTTAATGCCTGTATTGCAGGATGCTCAGGAAATATACGGCTACCTGCCTATTGAAGTTCAAAGTATGATAGCAGAAGGACTTAATGTACCTTTGTCAGAAGTATACGGGGTAGCTACGTTTTATTCCCAATTTTCACTTTCACCAAAAGGAGAAAACAGAATAAGCGTCTGTCTTGGTACTGCCTGTTATGTTAAGGGAGCTGACAAAATACTGGAGGCAATAGAAAAAAAGCTTGGAATCAAAAGCGGCGAATGTACTAAAAACAGACAATTCTCTCTTGATTCTACCAGGTGCATAGGTGCCTGCGGTCTTGCACCTGTTATGATGATAAACGATGATGTTTACGGCAAAATGACTGTAGATCAGGTAGACGCAATTATAGATAAATATATGAAAAAAGATAAAAAGGGAGGTGACAATTAATGATAACCATTGAAGAATTAAACAAAATCAGAGATTCCAAAAGAGATTTGGTAATGGTTCGTAAGGTTATAAAGGAGCAGGGCGAAGAGCTTGCCAAAAAAACAGGCTACAAAAAGCAGGTACTTATATGCGGAGGTACCGGCTGTACTTCATCAGGCTCTCACAAAGTTATTGCTGCTCTTGAAGCCGCACTGGAGAAAAACGGCATTGAAAAAGAAATCCTTGTTGTCAAAACAGGCTGTTTTGGTCTATGTGCCCTTGGTCCTGTAATGATTGTATATCCCGAAGGCTGTTTTTACAGTCAGGTAACTCCGGAGGGTGTTGAAAAAATTGTTGAAGAACATCTTAAAAACAACAATATTGTTAAGGAACTTCTTTACCGGGAAACTATACACAGTGATGGAAGTATAGTGTCATTAAATGAAACTCAGTTCTACAAAAAGCAAATGAGAGTTGCTCTTAGAAACTGCGGTGTTATTGACCCCGAACAAATAGAGGAATACATAGCTCTTGACGGTTATCAGGCACTTGCAAAAGTTCTTACATCAATGAGCGGTGACGAAGTTATTGAAGAAGTACTTAAATCAGGTCTTAGAGGCAGAGGCGGTGGCGGATTCCCTACAGGCAGAAAATGGGCATTTGCAAAAGCGGCAGAAGGCGATATTAAATATGTATGCTGTAATGCTGATGAAGGCGACCCCGGTGCATTTATGGACAGATCAATACTTGAAGGTGATCCTCACTGTGTTATAGAGGCTATGGCAATAGCAGGCTACAGTATAGGAGCACAAAAAGGTTATGTTTATGTTCGTGCAGAGTATCCTATTGCCGTTCAGCGACTTCAAATTGCAGTAGATCAAGCAAGAGAATATGGTATTTTAGGCGAAAACATATTTGGAACGGATTTTTCATTTGATATAGAAATAAGACTTGGTGCAGGTGCATTTGTATGCGGCGAAGAAACAGCTCTTATGACATCTATTGAAGGTCACAGAGGCGAACCTCGTCCCCGTCCTCCATTCCCTGCTGTAAAGGGTCTTTTCGGTAAACCTACAGTACTTAACAATGTAGAAACAAATGCAAACATAGCACAGATTATATTAAATGGTGCAGAATGGTTCAGCAGTATAGGTACAGAAAAATCAAAGGGCACAAAGGTTTTTGCTCTTGGCGGAAAAATAACAAATGTAGGTCTTGTGGAAATACCTATGGGTACTACACTTCGTGAAATCGTAGAGGAAATAGGCGGAGGAATACCTAACGGCAAAAAGTTTAAGGCAGCACAGACAGGCGGTCCTTCAGGTGGCTGTATACCTGCCTGTCATATTGACACTCCTATTGATTATGACAGCCTTATTGCTTTAGGCTCTATGATGGGCTCAGGCGGTCTTATTATTCTTGACGAAGATACCTGTATGGTAGATATTTCAAAATTTTATCTGGAATTTACCGTTGACGAATCCTGTGGTAAATGTACACCTTGCCGAATAGGCACAAGAAGACTTATGCAGTTTCTTGAAAAGATTACCTCAGGCAAGGGCGAGCTTGAAGACCTTGACAAAATAGAAGAGCTTTCAATGCATATGAAAACATCTTCTCTCTGTGCTCTTGGTCAGTCAGCATCTAACCCTGTTCTTTCCACAATAAAGTATTTCAGAGATGAATACCTTGCTCATATTGTGGATAAAACCTGTCCCGCAGGAGTATGTAAATCACTTCTTTATTATGAAATTCAGCCAAAGCTTTGCAAAGGCTGTACAAAATGTGCTAAAAACTGTCCTGTTAATGCCATTAGCGGCGAGGTTAAAAAGCCTCATGTTATTGACAAAAATGTATGTATCAAATGTGGTCTTTGCGTTAAAAACTGTAAATTTAACGCTATTATGACTAAATAAGGGGGTGCTTTTATGGATACGGTTAATTTAAAAATAAATAATATTCCTGTAACTGTGCCTGCCAATTATACTATTTTGCAGGCAGCAAAATCAATACATATTGAGATACCGTCACTTTGTTATTTAAAGGACATAAACTGTATAGGTGCATGCAGAGTATGTGTAGTTGAAATCAAGGGAAGAAACGGTCTTGTTGCCTCATGTGTATACCCTGTTGAAGAGGGTATGGAGGTACTTACAAATACTCCAAAGGTGCGTGCCTCAAGAAAAACTACTATTGAGCTTATACTTTCCAGTCACCACAAAAAATGCCTTTCCTGTGTAAGAGGTAATCACTGCGAACTTCAAAAGCTGTCTTTTGACTACGGTGTTGACGAGGACAGATTTAAGGGTGATGACGCTTTATATCCTATTGACGATTTGTCACCTTATATTGTAAGGGACAACAGTAAGTGCATACAGTGTATGCGATGTGTTGCCGCCTGTAAGAATGTACAGTCAGTTTCCGTAATAGGTCCTATTAAAAGAGGTTATGATGTTCACGTAGGCTGTGCCTTTGAAAAGAGCCTTGCAGATTCTCCATGTGTCGGCTGCGGACAATGTATAGTTGCCTGTCCTGTAGGTGCTTTAAGCGAAAAAAGCCAGATTGATGAGGTTTGGTCAGCAATTTCCAATCCTGATAAGCATGTCATTATGTTTACGGCACCTTCAATTCGTGCAACACTTGGCGAATGTTTTAATATGCCTCCCGGAACCGATGTAGAAGGTAAAATGGTTGCCTCTATAAGACGTCTTGGTGTAGACAAAGTATTTAATATGAATGTTACGGCAGACCTTACAATTATGGAAGAAGCTCACGAACTTGTTGAAAGAATAAACGGCTTTGGAAAACTGCCTATGTTCACTTCCTGCTGTCCCGGCTGGGTAAAATTTGTTGAGCATTATTATCCTGAAATGATACCTAACATTTCCACCTGTAAGTCGCCTCAGCAAATGTTTGGTGCACTCCTTAAAAGCTACTATTGCCAGAAAACAGGAATACATCCTAAGGATGTTTTTGTAGTAAGTGTTATTCCATGTACGGCAAAGAAGTTTGAAATAACCCGTAAGGAACAAAATGCAATGGGTTATCAGGATGTAGATGTTTCTCTTACAACAAGAGAGCTTGCTAAAATGATAAAAGGTGCAGGTATAGTTTTCAATGAAATAAATGATGAAAACTATGACAATCCTTTTGAATTTGCAAGCGGCGGCGGTGTTATTTTCGGTGCTACAGGCGGAGTAATGGAAGCAGCCTTAAGAACAGCGGCACATATGCTTAACTCTGATATTAAAAGAACCGACTTTAAAGAAGTCAGAGGTAACGATGCCATTAAAGAGGCTACATATACTATAAGCGGATTAAAAATAAATGTAGCTGTTGCTTCAGGTCTTGCAAATGCAAGAAAGGTAATTGACAGTATAAAGTCAGGTGAAAAGGATTATCACTTTGTGGAAATTATGGCTTGTCCCGGCGGCTGTATAAACGGCGGCGGTCAGCCTGTGCAAAGTGATAGCATAAGAAATTATGTTGATCTTAAAGGACTGCGTTCAAAGGTACTCTATGATGCAGATAAAGGACTTAAAATAAGAAAATCCCATGAAAGCCCTGTTATAAAAATGATTTATGATGAATTCTTTGACAGTCCCGGTAAAGCAAGAGCACATAAACTTCTACATACCACTTATGTAAACAGAAAAAATAAATAAATATAAATTAAAGGCAGAGCGAAATTGACTCTGCCTTTTGAATTAAAAAGGGAGCCAAAAAAGCTCCCTTTAAAAACAAATTATTCTTCAGTAATATCTGCACTCTCAACAGCCGCATCAATAACATCATCGCTAATATCCTCAGCAGTTTCAATTATTTCATCCTGAACTGTTTCAGTTATTTCAGCAATACTTATATTATCCTCTATTTCTTCTACATAATCAGGTTTATCAAGCTTTAAATCAACCTTTCTGTAAAGGCTCATCCCTGTACCGGCAGGAATAAGCTTACCGATAATAACATTTTCCTTAAGACCAACAAGAGGATCAACCTTACCCTTTACGGCAGCATCAGTTAATACCTTAGTTGTTTCCTGGAAAGATGCCGCAGACAGGAAACTGTCAGTAGCAAGAGATGCCTTGGTAATACCAAGAAGAGTTCTTGAACCTGTTGCCTCCTCTTTGCCCTCTGCCTGTGCCTTAGCATTGGCAGTTTCAAAAGCAAGCCAGTCAACCTGTGAACCCGGTAAAAGACCGGTCTCACCGGCAGTTTCAACTCTTACTCTCTTAAGCATTTGTCTAACAATAACCTCAATATGCTTATCGTTAATATCAACACCCTGCAAACGATAAACTCTCTGTACTTCCTTAAGGATATAATCCTGAACACCTCTTACACCGTTAATTCTTAAAATATCCTGTGGATAAATAGAACCTTCCGTAATCTGGTCGCCTGCTTCAATTACATCACCGTTAAGAACACAAACTCTTGAACCATAAGGAATTGAATAATCCTTAACCGTTCCGTCAGGAGCAGTTACAGTTACATCCTCTTTCTTAGTTACCTTATTTACATTAACAGTAACCTTACCGCCAAATTCAGCAATTATGGAACGTCCCTTAGGATTTCTCGCTTCAAAAAGTTCCTCAACTCTTGGAAGACCTTGTGTAAGGTCGTTACCTGAAATACCGCCTGTGTGGAATGTTCTCATTGTAAGCTGTGTACCCGGCTCACCAATAGACTGTGCGGCAATAATACCCACAGCCTCACCAATTCTTACCTGTCTGCCGCTTGCCATATTAGAGCCGTAGCACTTAGAGCAAACACCGTTAGGGCACTTACAGGTTAATATAGTTCTGATTTTAACCTTAGTAACACCTGCTGCAATTACAGCATCAGCCATATCAGGAGTAATAAGTGTATCACAAGGAACAATAACTTCATTAGTTTCAGGATTTAAAATATCCTCTGCTGAATATCTTCCTCTGATTCTGTCTAAAAGACCCTCAATAGTTTCCTGACCGTCCATAAATGCCTCAACTTCCATATATGGAATCCGGTCAAGGTCAGCAGCACAGTCATATTCTCTGATAATAATATCCTGAGCAACATCAACAAGACGTCTTGTAAGGTAACCTGAGTCAGCTGTCTTAAGAGCTGTATCTGTAAGACCCTTACGTGCACCATGAGCAGAAATGAAGTATTCCTGAACTGTAAGACCCTCACGGAAGTTAGCCTTGATAGGTAACTCAATAGTTTCACCGCTAGGAGATGCCATCAAGCCTCTCATACCTGCTAACTGCTTAATCTGTCTGTTAGAACCTCTCGCACCTGAGAGAGCCATCATATAAATATCATTGTACTGACCTAAGTTATCAATAAGTGCCTTAGTAATCTTATCGTCAATCTTTTCCCAAACGGAAATAACCTTGTTATGTCTTTCCTCGTCTGTCATAAGACCACGTCTGTACATCTTGGTAATCTTATTAACTTCTTCATCACCCTCAGCAAGTAATTCATACTTGGCATCAGGAATCTTCATATCAGATACTGATACGGTAAGTGCTGCTCTTGTGGAGAACTTGTAGCCCAAGCTCTTAATATCATCAAGAACTTCAGCAGTTTCTGTTGATGGATGCTTGTGTATACATCTGTTAATAATTTTACCTAATTCCTTCTTACCTGTTAAGAAATCAATTTCATACTTTAACTCATTTTCCGGCTTAGTTCTGTCAACAAAGCCTAAGTCCTGAGGTATAATTTCATTAAATATAATTCTACCGCATGTAGTGTCAACAAGACCTGACTTAATCTCGCCGTTTATTTCAACCGAACGTCTTACCTTAATCTTAGCATGAAGGCTTATAACCTTGTTATCATAAGCAAGTAAGACTTCATTTTCATCCATAAATATCTTACCTTCTCCCGGCTCGCCGTCCTTAGCAAGTGTAAGATAATAAATACCAAGTACCATATCCTGTGAAGGTACTGCAACAGGCTCACCGTCAGACGGCTTTAAGAGATTGTTAGGGGAGAGGAGAAGAAATCTGCACTCTGCCTGTGCCTCAACACTTAAAGGAACGTGAACCGCCATCTGGTCACCATCGAAGTCGGCATTGTAAGCTGTACAAACAAGTGGATGAAGCTTTAAAGCTCTACCTTCAACAAGTACAGGCTCAAAAGCCTGAATACCAAGTCTGTGGAGAGTAGGTGCTCTGTTAAGCATAACAGGATGCTCCTTAATAACACTTTCAAGAACGTCCCAAACCTCAGGCTTAAGCTGCTCAACCATTCTCTTGGCACTCTTAATATTAGCAGCTATTTCGTCACTTACAAGCTTCTTCATAACAAAAGGCTTAAAAAGCTCAATAGCCATTTCTTTTGGCAAACCACACTGATAAATCTTAAGAGTAGGTCCTACTACGATAACCGAACGGCCTGAATAGTCAACTCTCTTACCAAGTAAGTTCTGTCTGAATCTACCCTGCTTACCCTTTAATAAATCAGAAAGAGACTTTAATGCTCTGTTTCCGGGACCCGTAACAGGTCTGCCTCTTCTGCCGTTATCAATAAGTGAGTCAACAGCCTCCTGTAACATTCTCTTTTCATTTCTGATAATAATATCAGGAGTACCGTACTCAACCAATTTCTTTAATCTGTTGTTTCTGTTAATAACTCTTCTGTAAAGGTCATTAAGATCAGATGTGGCAAATCTGCCGCCGTCAAGCTGAACCATAGGTCTTAAATCAGGAGGTATAACAGGAAGAACGGTAAGAACCATCCATTCAGGTCTGTTACCACTTAATCTGAAAGATTCAATAACCTCAAGCTTCTTAATAATCTTAGCCTTTTTCTGACCTGATGCATCTACAAGCTCTGCCTGTAAATCTGCTGATTCCTTATCAAGATCAATAGCCTCAAGAAGCTCCTTTATAGCCTCTGCACCCATACCAACTCTGCATGAACCCGGACCGTACTGTTCAATAGTTTCTCTGTACTGCTGTTCAGTAATAACTTCCTTGTAAACAAGGTTAGTTTCACCTGAATCAAGTACAATATAGTTAGCAAAATAAAGTACCTTTTCAAGCTCCTTAGGGCTTTTGCCAAGGATAGTACCCATCTTTGAAGGTATACCCTTAAAGTACCAGATATGAGAAACAGGAGCAGCAAGCTCAATATGACCCATTCTTTCACGTCTAACTTTGCTCTTGGTAATTTCAACACCACAGCGTTCACAAACCATACCCTTATTTCTGATTCTCTTGTACTTACCACAGGCACATTCCCAGTCCTTTGTAGGTCCGAAAATTCTTTCACAATAAAGACCGTCTCTTTCAGGCTTTAAAGTTCTGTAGTTAATAGTTTCAGGCTTAGTTACCTCGCCATAAGACCACTTTCTTATTTTTTCGGGAGAAGCAAGACCTATTTTAATAGAGTCAAAAACCATCTGCTTTTCAGTATCATTACTCATTATTATTCTCCCTCCTTATTATTTATTAAAAGACTTTCAAGATCAGAAAATTCGTCAAGCAAATCATCATCACTCTCTTCATCCTCATCTATAACAAAATCATCGTCATCAATATCATCAATATCAACATCGTCAATGGAAAGGTCACCTAAAAGGTCATCAAGCTTATCTTCAACATTGATGTCCTCATCAGGTTCATTTTTCTCCATATCAACATCAACAGAAAGTTCTCTGTCCTCAGCAAACTCATCAATTTCAACGCGTTCGCCCTCATTAAATACTTCAATATCAAGAGCAAGTGCCTGTAATTCTTTAAGAAGAACCTTAAATGATTCAGGGATACCAGGCTCAGGAATATTTTCACCCTTAACAATAGCCTCGTAAGTACTTACTCTACCTACAATATCATCAGACTTAACTGTAAGAATTTCCTGTAATGTGTAAGATGCACCATAAGCCTCAAGTGCCCAAACTTCCATCTCACCAAATCTCTGACCGCCAAACTGTGCTTTACCGCCTAAAGGCTGCTGAGTTACAAGTGAGTACGGACCTGTTGAACGAGCATGAATCTTATCGTCTACAAGGTGATGGAGTTTTAAGTAGTGCATAAAACCAATGGTAGTAGGATTATCAAATTCCTCGCCGGTTCTGCCGTCTCTTAATCTTACCTTACCGGTTCTGTCAATAGGTACGCCTGCCCATTCAACTCTGTGTGCCTTGTTTTCATCAAGATAACTGAATACATCATCTCTTAATGTATCCTTCCACTTGTCACTAAATTCTTCCCAAGAAGTGTTTACATAATCATTAGCCATTTCAAGGGTATTCATAATATCGTTTTCATTAGCACCGTCAAATACCGGTGTTGCAACCTTCCAACCAAGTACATTACTTGCAAGACCCAAATGAATTTCAAGCACCTGACCAATGTTCATTCGTGAAGGAACACCCAATGGGTTAAGAACTATGTCAAGAGGTCTGCCGTTTGGAAGATATGGCATATCCTCAACAGGAAGTACTCTTGAAACTACACCCTTGTTACCGTGACGACCTGCCATCTTATCACCAACGGAAATTTTTCTCTTCTGTGCAATATAAACTCTTACAGTCTTATTTACTCCCGGTGGAAGCTCATCGTTATCTTCTCTTGAGAATACCTTAACATCAACAACAATACCGCTTGTACCATGAGGTACTGTTAAAGAAGTATCTCTTACTTCTCTTGCCTTTTCACCGAAGATTGCTCTTAAAAGTCTTTCCTCGGCAGTAAGCTCAGTTTCACCCTTAGGAGTAACCTTACCTACAAGTATAGAGTTAGGCTGAACCTCAGCACCTACTCTTACAATACCAAACTCATCCAAATCTTTTAATGATTCAGCACTCATATTAGGAATATCTCTTGTGATTTCCTCATCACCAAGCTTAGTATTTCTTGCCTCTGTTTCATATTCTTCAATATGGATAGAAGTATAAACATCATCCATAACAAGTCTTTCACTAAGAAGAACGGCATCCTCGTAATTATAACCTTCCCAAGTCATAAAACCGATAAGAGGGTTCTTACCAAGAGCAAGCTCGCCATCCTTGGTAGAAGGACCGTCTGCAATAACATCACCTGCATAAACTCTCTGTCCCTTATCCACAATAGGAATCTGATTCATACAGTTAGACTGGTTTGATCTCTTAAACTTAATAAGGTCATATCTGTCAGTATCGCCTGCATCTGTCTTAACAACAATTCTTGAGGCATCAACAAATGTTACAATACCGTCATTTTTAGCAATAACACAAACACCTGAGTCCTTAGCAGTCTTATATTCCATACCTGTACCAACAATAGGTGAGTCTGTTGTTAAAAGAGGCACAGCCTGACGCTGCATGTTGGAGCCCATTAAGGCTCTGGTAACGTCATCGTTCTGTAAAAAAGGAATAAGAGCTGTAGCTATTGAAACAAGCTGTCTTGGAGATACGTCCATTAAATCAACTCTGTCAGGAGTTACCTGAATGTTATCCTCTCTCAAACGACAGGTAACCTTTTCATTAGTAAAATGCTTGTTTTCATCAAGAGGCTCATTAGCCTGTGCAATAACATACTTTTCTTCCTCATCGGCAGCAATATAAATAATGTTGTCCGTTACAACGGACTCGCCGCTTGATTTGTCAATAACTCTGTAAGGAGCCTCAATAAATCCATATTCATTAATCTTTGCAAATGTTGCAAGAGAGTTAATAAGACCAATGTTAGGACCTTCAGGAGTTTCAATAGGACACATTCTTCCGTAGTGAGAATTGTGAACATCTCTAACCTCAAAGCCTGCTCTTTCTCTTGAAAGACCGCCCGGACCTAGTGCAGATAATCTTCTCTTGTGAGTAAGCTCACCAAGAGGGTTATTCTGATCCATAAACTGTGATAACTGAGAACTGCCAAAGAATTCCTTAATAGCGGCAGTAACAGGCTTAATGTTAATAAGCGCCTGTGGTGTAACACTGTCTGTATCCTGAGTTGTCATTCTTTCTCTTACAGTTCTTTCCATTCTTGAAAAACCGATTCTAAACTGGTTCTGTAAAAGCTCACCTACTGCCCTGATTCTTCTGTTGCCAAGGTGGTCAATATCATCCTTATTACCAATGCCATAATCAAGATGTATACAATAATTAATTGAAGCCATAATATCTTCAAGTGTAATATGCTTTGTAACAAGCTCAAACATATTAGCCTTTACAGCAGCCTTAAAGCTTTCTGCATCATCATTAGCCTCTAATAAATCCATAAGAACAGGAAGATAAACTCTTTCCTTAATTTTTAAATCTTTGCCCGTAAGACCAAGACCTGCAATAAAGTCATCAATCTTAACAGCCATATTGGATAAAATCTTAACACCTCTGCCATTTACATCAACATAAATAGCAGGAATGCCGCTGTCCTGAAGCTTATTACACATTTCCTCTGTTAAAACAGTACCTGCTTCACATAAAACTTCACCTGTCATAGGATCAACAGCATCTTCAGTAAGCTTATAGCCTGTAACTCTGTTAGCAAAAGCAAGCTTCTTGTTAAACTTATATCTTCCCACATGAGCAAGGTCATATCTCTTGTAGTCATAGAACATATTGTGAAGAATAGTCTGGGCTGACTCAACTGTAGGCGGCTCTCCGGGACGAAGTTTTTTATAAATTTCAATAAGACCTTCTTCATGAGTCTTGGTAGCATCCTTTTCAATAGTTGCAAGAATCTTCGGTTCCTCGCCAAAAAGATCAATAATATCCTGATCAGTGCCAATACCTAATGCTCTTATAAGTGTAGTAACAGGCACCTTTCTGTTTCTGTCCACTCTTACAGAGAATACATCATTACTGTCTGTTTCATATTCAAGCCATGCACCTCTGTTAGGAATAACAGTAGAAGTAAGGAGGTTCTTACCGTCCTTATCCTTTGCTATATCATAATATATACCGGGTGAACGTACCAACTGGGAAACGATTACTCTCTCTGCACCATTAATTACAAATGTACCCGTTCCAGTCATAAGAGGAAATTCACCCATATAAATTTCCTGCTCCTTAACTTCAGCCACATCTCCCTTAGTACGAAGTCTTACCTTTACTCTTAAAGGTGTAGCATAGGTAGCATCTCTGTCCTTACATTCTGCAATAGAATACTTAGTTTCGTTGTCAAGCTTAAAGTCAACAAATTCTAAGATGTAATTACCATTGTAATCACTGATTGGCGAAATATCATCAAGCACTTCTGCCATGCCCTCGTCAAGGAACCACTGATAGCTGTCCTTCTGTAATGCAAGCAGATTAGGCATTTCCAATACTTCATCAACTCTTGCATAACTCATACGCATAGTGTCACCATACTGCACAGGGCGTAATCTGTTCTTTTCCATTGGCACTTTCACTCCTTCTTTATATTTTAAAATAATCAATAAATCTGTTCACACTTTTTTCATATTTAAGCAAATTATTTACACTTTATTTACATTTTCCTCTTGACAGAGGACTGCTGTTCGTGTTATAATTTCTATATGTTAAAAGGTGTCTTTTCTTAAAGATACAGTATATTATTGTAACATCATTTTTCCGCTTTGTCAATAGGTTTTAAGCGGCTTTTTTTGTTTTTATTCATATTTTTTATAAAAAAAATAGAAGAGGGCGACTCTTCTTAAAATTAATGTTTATTTCACATTTGGTGAAATAAACATTAATTTTACTACCCCCAGCCAAACAACTTGGCCAACAGCACATTCATAATCACATTATTATCATACAAAATTTTTCCTATAACAGAACTGTCAATAGCGGTAACCATATCAGCAAAAAAAGGCGCAGTTATAAAAACCGTAGACAAAGCCATAACCATCCACACAGCCATAACACCCCAAAAAAGACCTAAAAGACCGCCGCCAATACCATTTATCTGCTTTATAACAGGCAGCTTTACGGCAAGCTGCAAAGTCCCTGTAGCAATTTTAATAATAACCACTATAATAAAGAATACAAGAATACCCGTCACAATATTTAATATAATATTTGCAATATAGCCCGCAATATATTCCTGAAGGCTGTTTGCTCCCAAAAGCTCATAAATAACGGAATTATTATTGTCCACAAGCATATTTTTAAGCCCTTGAGGCAATGTAAGACTTTCTATAGCGTTAATCTGACCTGCACCCACCGATGCCTCCATAGTTTCAAGCCCCATTACTCCGTATACGGAATTTTTAAGCATATTAAAGACAAAGGTCCGTCTTAAAATTCCACTCACAACAGGATAAAGAAAATATGTCACAAGTATGGATATCAGCCATGAAAAGGACTTTAATACACTTGCAACAAGACCCTTTGAGCCAAATATAAATATAAAAAGTAAAAGTATAACCAATATAATAATATCAACAGTATAATTAATCATATAACCTCCTATTGTGCATTTGTGGTAGTATGAGTCTCATTTTCAGAAACTGAACTTTCAGTTTCAGCCTCTGTTTCCTCCTCCTGCATCGTCACACCCTTTTTAACATCTACAAGCTGCATTTTTGTAGGTGTAACAATTATAACCTTATCCTGTGAGTTATAAAACTGCATTGATTTTACATTCTGTATAGCAGAATATTTCCACAATTCTCTTCCTTTTGAAGTATATGCCGTATAATCCTTATCAACAGCAATTATTGTTCCCTTTTCAGATGAAAAAATATCACTTATTCTATCCTCAGCCTTTGCAGAGCCTATTTCCTTACCTGATAAATTATACCAATAAACAGTATTTTCATTGGCTACTGCACTTTCGCTTGTAAGTTCTATAGCCTCACCGTAAGCAATAGCAATCTCTTTTCCGTTTACTATGTCAAAGGCAGTTACATAGTTATCAAATGTTTTTTCCCATTTCTTTTCAAAGCTGCTGCCTGAACAGTTTATGTTCATCACCGATACATCGCTTGCAACTATACACTGATTATCAGGAACAAATTTTACAACAGCCGCAATAGCTTCAGGAATTTCAATAGCACTTATTAGACCGTCACTGGATTCGGTAGACTGAGCATCAGCCTTTACTGTATAATAGAAAAGTACACTTGACTTAATCTTAATGTTATTATAATCCACAAGAGAAAGAGATACAATAGTACCGTCATCAGATACATCAATGCCTAATGGAATACCGTCCTTTGATGCTCTGGCACATTCAAACATTGTTTCACCTGTGTTTGAGTAAACATCAACTCTGTAATCATCATTAACCTTACACACAACGGCACAGCAGCCTAAAGGATTAATGGCAAAAGTGGTTATAGGTCCTGCCGCAGAAATCTGATAAAGTCTGCCTGTTTTATCATATACATTGACTATTTTACTGTTGCTGTCGGCAACAGCAACATAGTCGCCGTCACTTAACATATAAGGAGCAGACATTGTAAATGTATCAGACCATAAGGTTTCACCCTTTTTATCAAGAAAAAGCATACCATCTTTTGATACATAAAAAATGTTTTCATCTCTTACATAAAAATCCGCCTTTGAGCTCATATTGTATTCCTTTGAAAACATTACCTGCTTTTCGCCGATTTTAATTACATTGTTGGAATTAAATAAAAAGGCAATTATAAGAAGGAGAGCTATGGCACCTACCGCTATTAATGATGTTTTGTTTGTCTTTACAAACTTTTTCATATTTTTCTTTGTAGGCTTTATGGCTTTAAGTTTTTTTATATTTGATGCTTTTTTAGGCGGCTTTACTTTTTTTCTTGGCTTCTTTTTTCCGTCAACCACCTTTAACTCCGGCTTTTCTTCCTTTAATGTTTCTGAAGTTTTGGTATTTTCAGTCTTATTTTCATTTGTTTTTATTTCATTATTTATTTCTTCTTTTTTATTTTCAATTTCATTGTTTTTATTCTTATCGTCCATAATGACCTCCAAGTCCAGACATATTTATACATAATAATTATACATATTTTTATTTAAGATGTAAACTGTTTTTTTGTAACATATTCCCTTGTTGCCGCATAATTTACATTAATTCAATTGAAGGGGTAAATTATGGGCGGCTATGTAATTGAGGGAGGAAATGTATTAAGCGGTGAAGTTTTTATAAGCGGAGCTAAGAATTCCGTATTGCCAATACTTGCGGCAGCAGCAATGCAAAGAGAAACTACTGTAAAAAATATACCCTTTCTGTCAGATGTATCAAATACCCTTGGAATTTTAAAAAAGCTGGGCATATTAATTAAAACAGAGAACAATACTATAAATATATTAGGTTCTCTTTCCACAACAGTCATAGACAAGGATTTAAGCAGCAAAATGCGTTCCTCTATACTTTTTATGGGAGCACTTTTGGGTAAATTCGGTAATGTTACAATATATCGCCCCGGAGGCTGTCAGCTTGGAGAAAGACCCATTGACCTTCATCTTTGGGCAATGAAAAAGCTTGGTGCTGAAATAATTGAAAAAGGCGAAAGCATAATTTGCAAGGGCAAACTTAAAGGTTGTGAAATAAATCTGCCTATAGTATCCGTAGGCGTTACCGAAAATATTATACTTGCCGCTGCAAATGCAAAAGGCACAACAGTTATAAAAAACTGTGCAAAAGAGCCTGAAATAGATGACCTTATATCATATCTTAATAAATGCGGCAGCAGAATAAGACGTGAGAAAAACACCATAGTTATAGAAGAAAGCAATATAAGCCTGTGTGCTGAACACAGCGTTGTTTCCGATAGAATAGAAGCTGCAACATACTGCGCAATGGCAGCAGCAACAGGAGGAGAACTTTATATAAAAAACTGTAACCCTAAACATTTAAGCATAATATTGTCAATACTTGAAAAAACAGGCTGTATTATAAAAACCGAAAAGGACACAATATATATAGCTGCACCAAATAAATTATATTCTTTAAATAAAATTGTAACCGGACCTTATCCTTATTTTCCTACAGATGCTCAGCCCCAAATCATGGCTGTACTTGCAAAGGCAGAAGGAGAATGTATTATAAATGAAACACTTTTTTCAGAAAGAAATAAACATATACCGGAACTTAATAAAATGGGAGCAGATATTAAAATGCAAGATAATAAAACCTTTATTGTAAAGGGCGTTAAAAAACTTAAAGGAGCTGATGTTGAGGCTAAGGATTTAAGAGGAGGTGCTGCTCTTGTTGTGGCTGCTTTGGGTGTCGAAAGAGTAAGCAGAATCGAAGGTGCCTGCCATATTGAGAGAGGGTATGAGGCTATGTGTGCTAAGGTGGGGTTAATTGGAGGAAAGATGGAAAAAATAAATTAGAGTTTATTTGCACACAAGCATGGCAAAATGCCTTTGATTTAAAAATATTGTTTATTTCACCTTTGGTGAAATAAACAATATTTAACTTTAAAAAATTAATTTCCGACGGTTTTACTATGAGTTAGCTAAAGCTAATAACTTTAAATAATAATTATTATTAATTATTTTGATTTTTGTATTGACATAATATTAACAAGTATGATATCATTATGCTGTCAAGCAGACAAAACAATATAAAACTTGACAACAGTTAAAATAGATTATTAACAATATGATTTGGAGGAGAGAAAATGAATCAAGAATGGAATGGCTTTGTCAATGGTGTATGGCAGAGAGAAATCAATGTAAGAGATTTTATTCAGAAAAATTATACACCTTATGATGGTGACGATGCTTTCCTTGCAGGCCCAACCAAGGCTACTCAGGAGCTTTGGGAGCAGGTTATGGACCTTTCAAAAAAGGAATTGGAGGCAGGCGGCGTGCTGGATATGGACACAAAGGTTATTTCAACCATTACATCTCACGGCGCAGGTTATTTAGATAAAAACAAGGAAAAAATTGTAGGCTTCCAGACAGACAAGCCATTTAAACGTTCACTTCAGCCTTATGGCGGTATCAGAATGGCAGTTAAGGCATGTAAAGACAATGGTTATGAAGTTGACCCTGAAGTTGTTGAATTTTTTTCAACTCACAGAAAAACTCACAATGCCGGCGTATTTGATGCTTACACTCCTGAAATAAGAGCCTGCAGAACAGCTCATATTATTACAGGTCTGCCTGATGCTTACGGCAGAGGACGTATTATAGGCGACTACAGACGAGTTGCTCTTTACGGCGTTGACAGACTTATTGCAGATAAAGAGGCTGAAAAGTCACGTTGCCGTCAGACAATGACAGAAGACGTTATAAGAAACAGGGAGGAAATTTCAGAGCAGATTAGAGCTTTGCATGAATTAGTTCAGCTTGGCGAAATTTACGGCTTTGATATTAAAAGACCTGCCGCAAATGTTCAGGAAGCTATACAGTGGACTTATTTGGCTTATCTTGCTGCTGTTAAGGAGCAGAACGGTGCTGCAATGAGTTTAGGCAGAACTTCTACATTTATTGATATTTATGCAGAAAGAGATTTAAAGAATGGTACGTTTACTGAAGATGAAATTCAGGAATTTGTTGATCACTTTATTATGAAGTTAAGACTTGTTAAGTTTGCAAGAACACCTGAATACAATGCACTTTTCTCAGGCGACCCTACTTGGGTAACAGAATCTATCGGTGGTGTTGGGATTGACGGCAGACATATGGTTACCAAGATGAGCTACAGATACCTTCATACTTTACAGAATTTAGGTACAGCTCCCGAGCCTAACTTAACAGTTCTCTGGTCTACAAGACTTCCTTTGAACTTTAAGAGATTTTGTGCAAAGACTTCTATTGCGTCATCTTCAATTCAGTATGAAAATGATGACCTTATGAGAGTTTACCACGGTGATGACTACGCTATTGCATGCTGCGTATCTTCTATGAGAATCGGTAAGGAAATGCAGTTCTTCGGTGCAAGAGCTAACCTTGCCAAGTGTCTTTTATACGCTATTAACGGTGGTGTTGACGAAATTTCAAAGAAGCAGGTTGGTCCAAAGTACAGACCTATTACATCAGAATACCTTGATTATGACGAAGTAATGGATAAATACAAGGATATGATGAAGTGGCTTGCAGGCGTATATGTAAACGCTCTTAACATTATTCACTATATGCATGATAAGTATAGCTATGAAAGATTGCAAATGGCATTACACGATAAAAATATTACACGTTGGTTTGCAACAGGTATTGCAGGTCTTTCTGTAGTTGCCGATTCACTTTCAGCTATTAAGTATGCTAAGGTTAAGACTGTAAGAGATGAAAACGGCATTGTTATTGACTATGAGGTTGAGGGCGATTTCCCTAAGTACGGCAACGACGATGACAGAGTTGACGATATTGCAAGAGATTTAGTATCTACATTCCTTGATTATGTTAAGATGAACCACACTTACAGAGACGGTGTTCCTACTACATCTGTTCTTACCATTACATCTAATGTAGTTTATGGAAAAAACACAGGCTCAACTCCGGATGGCAGAAAGGCGGGAGAACCATTTGCCCCCGGTGCTAACCCTATGCACCACAGAGATAGCCATGGTGCTGTAGCTTCTCTTGCTTCTGTTGCAAAGATTCCTTTCAAGGATGCACAGGACGGTATTTCTGATACATTCTCAATTATCCCGGGTGCTTTAGGCAAAGAGGATAAGATTTTCCACGGTGACCTTGAAGTGGACTTGGATTTAGAAAAATAAGGAAGAGTGATTAATATGTCACAGGATAAAATTGATGATATTGTTGCTATGATTGACAGCTTTATGTCAAACGATGGCGGACACTTAAATGTATCTGTTGATGAAACAGGTGATGTAAATACTGACAATGTCCATATCGACAAAACAGCATCTCTTGACTGCGCTAAAGGAGATTTAGCCTGTCAGGTTCCCACTCTCTTTGAGGGTATGGACAGAGAAGATTAATATTTAAATTGAATATTGGGAGGATTTTTATTATGTCTAACGAACAGCAGATTGATAATTTAGTTAATATTATTGATGGCTATGCTGAAAAGGGCGGTCATCATTTAAACGTAAATGTATTTACAAAGGAAACTTTACTTGATGCTCAGGCTCATCCTGAAAAGTATCCACAGCTTACTGTAAGAGTTTCAGGCTATGCCGTAAACTTTAATAAGCTTACTAAGGAACAGCAGGATGAAGTTATTTCAAGAACTTTCCACGATAAATTTTAATTAAAAGAAAAAGGCGGTTTACTAACCGCCTTTTTTGGTTTATAATAAAATTAAAGTTTATTTTACAAAAGTAAAATAAACTTTGATTTTAAAAAAGGAGATTAAAATGAAAGCACACATACATTCAATAGAAAGCTTTGGCAGCGTAGATGGTCCGGGCATACGTTTTGTGGTTTTCTTCAAGGGCTGTCCAATGAGATGCAAGTACTGTCACAACCCTGATACATGGGAAATGACAGGAGGCACGGAAATGTCAGTTGATGAAATTATTGATGCCTTTAACAGAAACAGGTCATTTTATAAAAACGGAGGAATTACCGCAACAGGCGGTGAACCTTTAATGCAAATAGATTTTGTCACTGAGCTTTTCAAAAAATGCAGAGAAGAAAATATTCATACCTGTCTTGATACATCGGGAATAACTTTTACACCTGAAAACACAACAAAATTCGATGAGCTTATTAAATATACAAACCTTGTTATGCTTGACATAAAGCATATTGACCCAAGTTCACATATCGACCTTACGGCACAAAAAAATGACAATATTATTGCCTTTGCAAAATATCTTGACAAAAACAATATACCTATGTGGATAAGACACGTTGTTGTACCCGGAATAACAGACGATGAAAAATATTTATTTATGCTCGGAGAGTTTATAGGCTCTCTTAAAAATGTTAAAGCTCTTGACGTTTTGCCTTATCACACAATGGGTGTTAAAAAATACGAAGCACTTGGTATGGAGTATCCATTAAAAGGAGTCGAGGCAATGGATAAGAGCAAAGCAGTTGAATGTAAAAAGGTAATTTTAAAGGGAGTAAGAAAGGCAAGGCATTTAGACTGATGAACAAGTTTATAACAGATTATTTCAAGAAAATGAATATAGAAATTGACAAAAATCAGGCTGACACCTTTGTCATATACAAAAATCTCCTTGTAGAATGGAATAAAGTAATGAATTTAACAGGTATTACCGAAGACAGTGAGGTAGCTGTAAAGCACTTTGCAGACAGTGTAACAGTTCTTAATATTGCAGATTTTGAAAACAAAAATGTAATTGATGTAGGAACAGGTGCAGGTTTTCCCGGACTGCCTTTAAAAATAACCTGTCCATCCATAAAACTCACACTTTTGGACTCACTTACAAAAAGGCTTAATTTCCTTAAAGATGTATGCAGAAAAACAAACACAAATGCAGAATTTGTTCACGGCAGAGCAGAGGAGCTGGGACAGGATGAAAATTACAGAGAAAAATTTGATATAGCCCTATCAAGAGCTGTTGCGCCCCTTAATATACTTTGCGAGTATGACTTACCCTTTGTTAAGGTAGGCGGACTTATGATTGCATTAAAAGGACCTGCCGCATATGATGAAATTGAAAGGGCTAAAAACGCTGTAGCTGAACTTGGGGGAGAAATTATAAATGTAGAGGAAATAACTTTGCCTGATACCGATTTAAAACATACTGTTGTGGTAATAAAAAAGATAAAAAATACTCCGGATATGTATCCCAGAAGAGCTAAGAAGATTGATAGAAAACCGTTATAAATTAATGTTTAACTTCCGATTGGCAAGCCAATCGGAAGTTAATAATTCAAAAGCATTTTGCGGTCGCACAAAGTTTGTCTGTTATATTATTTTTTAATAATATACAAACAACGACTGCGATGCTGTGCAAAAACGTGATTTTTCCCTATTCTATAATAAAAAATCGTTTTTGCACCAAGCAAAATTGGCAGCTTTTGAATTTACGTGAGGTTTTTGCACCAAGCAAAATTGGCAGCTTTTGAATTTACGTGAGGTTCTTGCCTAAATGGCAAGGTTCTCACATTTGTTTAGCACGGCTATACATATTAATTTATAGAGTAACTAATCTGCTAAACAATAATTTTACCCAACAGGAGGGAAATTATGGACTACCAAAAATATATGGATATGGCATTGGAACAGGCACAAATTGCCTACAACAGCAACGAAGTACCTATAGGCTGTGTAATTGTATACAATGACCGGGTTATAGGCAAAGGTGCAAACTTAAGAATAACCAAAGGAAATGTACTTGCCCACGCTGAAATTATAGCCATAAATGAGGCTTGCGGCTTTATGGGGGACTGGCGGCTTGAGGACTGCACCCTTTTTGTAACAGTTGAGCCTTGTCCAATGTGTGCGGGAGCTATACTTCAGGCAAGGATAAAAGAGGTTGTCTTTGGTACAAGAAATACAAAGGCAGGCTGTGCAGGCTCAATCTACAATCTGCTTCAAGAGGACAGATTTAATCATAAGGCAGAAATCACAGAGGGCATAAGACAAGAGGAGTGTGCCAAATTAATGAAGAATTTTTTTAAAAAATTCAGATAAGTTAAAGGAGTATTATGAAAGCGGTAATTTTTGATTTTGACGGCACAATAGCAGATAGTACATACGTATGGAAAAAAGTTGACGAGGATTTTTTCAGGGCAAGGGGAATGACTGTACCTGACGATTATGTAGATGCCATTAGCACAATGAGCTTTGTAAGCGGTGCAATTTATACAAAGGAAAAATACAATCTTGATGAAAGCATTGAAGACATTATGGCAGAGTGGAATGTCCATGCCCTTTATGAATACGCCAACAATGTAAAACTTAAGCCTTATGTTGCCGAATACATAGGCAAGCTCAAAAATCAAGGTATAAAAGTTGGCATTGCAACAGCATCCAATCCTGAATTTTATGCACCTGTTCTTGAAAGGGAAGGGGTTGCTCATCTTTTTGATGCCTTTGCTGACGGCACAAGCGGTGTAAGAAATAAGGATTATCCGGATATTTACCTGCTTTGTGCAGAAAAATTAGGTGTTAATCCCGAAAATTGCCTTGTATATGAAGACATTATAAAGGGAATTAAATCTGCAAAGGCAGCAGGGATGACCGTAACTGCAGTTTATGATGAAAGCAGCAAAGATAAATGGAATGAAACAAAAAAGGCTGCTGATCACTTTTTGCTGAGCTTTGGAGAAATTCTTAATTAAATTTTTATTGACATTTAAGCTGATTAATAGTAGAATAGAATAGTCCTGTGCTAGTCGGGGAGGTAGCGGTGCCCTGTAGTCTGCAATCCGCTTTAGCAGAGATTATGTCCGAACCGAGGCTTTAGTTTGTAGGGTCAGCCTGCAGGCTTTTGATGTTGACGATTGAGTCTTGCACAACGGGAATCTGTGAACCGTGTCAGATCCGGAAGGAAGCAGCACTAAGCAGTCCCTCTCGTGTGTTGCAAGGTAGCTTGATTTGAGTCAAAACCTGCAGTAACGCTTGGAGGCTACTGTCGAAGTTGGATGCACAGGATTTTTTATTCACAATTATACTAATTAATTTCTATTCATTTTTCCTACCCACAGACAACACTCCAACACCTAAAAGTATACACAAAAGTCCAAGAATATCCATACCGGTCATTACAATACCCATAAACAGTACACCCACAACAGTACTTGTCAAAGGTTCAGTAGCGGCAAAAAGACTTGCCTTGCACGCACCAATAAGCCTTACTCCATAAAGATATGCACTAAAAGCAAATATTGTACCCATAAGTATAAGAAACAAAAGTGCGAAAACTGTCTTATAATCCCATATTCCCGGAACAATCCACGGCTTTGTAAAAAAAGACAAAACTATGCCGCCAATAAACATACCCAAGCCAAGAACGGTTATTGTACCATATTTATTCATAAGTCTGACAGGCACAAGATTATAAAAAACTACGGTTACTGCTGATGAAAGACCCCACACAAGTGCCTTTTTTGAAATTGCAAGGCTATGAATATTTCCGTGAGTAGCAAGGAAAAATGTACCTATAATTACAAGCAAAAGAGCAATTATCTCAGATTTCACAGGCATTTTTCTGTTTCTGATTGCCAAATAAAGCATAATAATAACAGGTGATGTATACTGTAAAACTATTGCCGTACAAGCATTTGACACCTCAATAGTCACATAATATGTAAGCTGACAGCCAAGCATACCCAAAACACTAAATATTAACAGCTCTACAATATTTTTATAACCCTTAAATATCTGAAATATATTTTTTCTGCTTTCAGAATTAAATGCTGTAATTAAAATCATAATTATACCTGCCGTTAAAAGACGTACTGACACAAGCCAATGAGCATTAAGTCCCTTTTCCTGAAAAAGATACTGACCGAAATTTCCCGAAAGTCCCCAAAATATACCTCCGACTATTGTAAATAAAATTCCTTTTGTATTTCTACTCATTTTTATTTCTCCTCTTAAATAAAACACCTATCATAAATACAGCCTTTTTTGCCCAGCTTGCAATAAAGGCAAGTAAAAAGGAACTGCCTGCAAGAAGAACTATATTTTTAAAGCTGTCCATAAAAGGTACATTGTTTTCTATAATATCCTTATAAATAAAGCCGTCAAACATCTGACTGAAAAGATACATTTCAAGAGATACAAGGCTCACTGCCTTAAAGACAAAGTTTACAGGCTTAATATTAAAGTCAATATTAAGACAAAGCACCATAATAATCATAGACACAAAAACGGTACACATGGCAGAATAACCCGAATTGGCCTGATAGGCAATAAAGCTCCAGTCAAAAACATCACCCTTACAGTGGAAATATGCAGCAGTACTTATAAAAGCAAGAATAACAGCCAAGGCAAAAATTCCCATAAAAGGATTTAATTTAACCCTGTACTCCGCAAGATAGCAGCCAATAATATAATAACCGAAAACATAAAAAGCAAGCCAGCTTGAAGGAACAACATCAAAGGTAAGAGGACCAAGAGCATTTAAGCCTACAAAAGTAAGTATAAAAATTTCCTTCTTCCATTTATCCCCAATACTCTTATATGCAACATTAAAAAAGGGCATAATTAAAAGCATACCTATATAAAGCCTTATATACCAACCGTACTTAAAATAAATAAGCCTGTCTATAATATACTGTGTGTCAATAGCCTGACCGTGAAAATACCAATCCACCCATATTCTTAAAGAGCTTATAAAAATATGGGTACAAAGCAGAGGTATAATTCCAAAGTAATGTTTTTTTGAAATGGTCGCATTTGACTTAAAATATCCTGAAATAATCATAAAAAGAGGTACGGCACAAATACCAAGCCACCTTATTGCCGTAGGAAATATCATATCAGCAGTAAAATTTGTACTGTAATAATATGTAAGCCCGAAAAAATGAACAACAGGTACAAGAATAACCGCGATTACTCTTGCAATATCTCCGCCTACCTCTCTTTTTCCACTGCGTACTCTCTTTTCTGTGGACAAAATAGGTTTGCCCTTTTTTAAGCAGATATAATCAACACCACAAAGAGCCACCCAATAAATAAGGGTGGCTGTAATATATACAACACTAAAACTGTAGTCAATAAATTCAGTTGTGCAAAAGCCAAATAAAAGACTTAAAAATAAGTAAAGTATATGCTTTGTTTTCATTTCAATTTACCTAATTAAATACCGCTGTTTTAGTTTCGGCAATCCAGTTTACACTTGCACCCAGCTCTTCTCCAAGCACTCTGAAAGGTACAAACATTCTGCTGTCCTTTATTTCAGGAATACCTCCTGTAATTTCCTTTTCAGTACCATTTACTTTCATTATGCTGCTGCCTGCCGTAAATTCAATAATATCATTGCCGTAATTTATAATTGCTGTCTTTGTATCACCATTCCAAGATACTATATTTATACTTCCGTTACCACTATAGCCATCGGCAAGGGCAATGCTTACAGCTCTTAAAGGTATAAGGGTTGAACCTGTTCCTGCCTGAATATAAGGAGTTGCATCTATAATCTGATTTTCACCATTCACTACCATTATACTTCTGCCTATAGTTACTTCAACCTTATTTATTGTATTAGCCTCATCTATTATAGCTTCAGGAGCTTTTTCCGTAACAGACTCGCTAACCGGTTCGGTTGTGGATTCTGAATTAACAGCTGTTCCTTCGTTAAATACATAGCTTCCATAGCTTAATTCCTTGTCATTTGTTTTGCCACTGATTTTAAGCCTTACAGCACCATTATCCTTTACATATACGGGTAGAGGAATTGAGTAATAGGGTTCTTTATAAGAATTATTAAAGGCTGCAAGGCTTCTGTCTGCATACTCAGAAGGAATATTGCAAAGTGATACCTTTATTGTATAATCGTCTAATCTTGTTATTTTATAGGGTACTTCTGAAACAGGTCTGTCTGCCATAGCATCATAAAAACCATCTTTACCGTTCCATTTATATCCTTTGTAGCCCTGATACTGATATCCTATATTTCTGCCGTTATAGCCTTTTTCACTTGAAAGAGCCGTACCTTCAATTACACTTGTGGAAAATACAACTGCATTTTCAAACTTTATTTCTATGTATGCTCCTGTTGTCACTTCATTGCTTGGCTCAATTATAAGCTTTGCTGAAACAGCTTCACCGGCAGATTTTGTGATGCCTGTTACCTGTATAGTATTTCTTGAACCACCGTAAACAGTAGAAGTAACTGCAAGTATTAAGGCAAATGTCAGTAATATTTTTTTCATTTTTGTATCCTCTTAAATAAATTTAATTAAAATACGCCTTCTTACTCTCTCCATCCCAGCTAACCTCTGCTCCAAGAGCTTCACCAAGAGCTCTGAAAGGAACAAACATTCTGCTGTCGGTTATTTCAGCCTTAACACCATAATCCATTGTCTTGGCATTTCCATTAATATAAACAACATTAGAGCCTGATGTAAATCTAACTTCATTACCTTCAAATTCAATAATTGCAGTTTTAGTTTCTCCATCCCACTCAACACAATCCTCGTTTCCAACAACACCCTGACTTACAGCTCTTAAAGGAATCATTGCAGAGCTTGACTCCTCCTGAATATAAGCAGGTGAGTCTATGGTTACCTTTGTCCCGTTTACAATAATTTCATTGCTGCCAATTTGTATTTCAACCTTATTTGAAAGCTTTGAGCTGTCTTCTTTAACCTCAGAAGTAGTAGTTTCCGTAGTTGTTTCAGTTGTAGTTGTTGTTGTAGATGTTGCAAGACTATTGTTTACGGTACTGCCGCCCATACTGCTTATAGACGTACCGTTGCTGTCAATTTCAACAGTAACCTCACCTTCACCATCACAATCTGCATAAGCTACCATAGGTATTGAATAATAAGGTGTTCTTGTTGAACCGTTTACGGTCTTTAATGAATCTCCGACATAAATGTCAGGTAAATTAATTAAAAATACTTCAATCTGAATATCGTTCATTCTTCTTATATAGTAAGGCAATTTACCGCTTGCCGTATAAGGCACAACCTTATCAAAACTGTCTTTGCCATTCCATGTTATGCCATTTTCCGAATACTGATAGCCTCCGGTCTTGTAGCCAACCTCTTCAGTATTGCTGCTTGTGCCATCAATTATATCCTGAGAAAAAACTGTAGCATTGTTAAAAGTAATAATAATTGATGAGCCTGTTTCCACCTCTGAATGAGGAGTAATCTCAAAGGATGCAGAAGCAAGAGATGAACCATCTCTTAAATGCTGAATTTTAGTTACATTGTTAGTTGATGTAGCAAACACTGTAGTATTAATAGCAAGCGCCATTGCCAAAATTAAAAACAATTTCTTCATAAAAATCTCTCCTTTTTAAAATTCAATTTCCCTGTCTACATATACGGGAATTTCCTCTGATAAAATTTCAACATTATTTCCCGTAATGTTTACAACATTCTCCTTAAACTTTTTTGCCATATTCACCTCGCTTAAAACAATAAACTCTACTTTATCCGTATAAATAGTGTCCTCTAAAATATGACCTCCATTTAACACCTCATATTGTACCTTGCCGGAAAGGGTGTAGTCAACTGTAATATGCTGCCTTATATGGGAAATTCTTTCAATTAACCCTGCCTCATTAATGCCTTCCTTGGAAGCCGAACTGTAGGCTCTTACAAGTCCTCCTGTGCCCAAAAGAGTACCGCCGAAATATCTTGTTACAATAACAATGGTGTCCTTAATATCTCTGCCTCTTAATACGTCAAGTATAGGCATACCTGCCGTGCCTCCCGGTTCACCATCATCAGAATAGCGCTGTATCTGATTTTTGTCACCAAGCTGATAGGCATAGCAGTTGTGGCGAGCATCCCAGTATTTCTTTTTTATTTCTTCTATATATTTAAGCGCATCTTCTTCCGACGCTATAGGCTTTACGTGAGCGATAAAACGGGATTTTTTCTCTACAATTTCAGCCTCTCCAAAGCCTTTTACCGTAATATATTTCTCCATAATTTTTACCTGTTACTTTTTCAAATATTTATATACTTCATAAATTTCTTTAAAGCCTTCAAAGACAATATCAACTAACTTAGAGGAATAAAAATCCATATTATCAAAATCCTCATAGCGAACATAAGTTATCCACTTTTTCTGTGCCCACCTGTTAATATCAGATGTAAATTCCCTGTTAAAAATCCTCTTATAATCTTCGCCCTGAAGCTCAAAACGGGAACTGTCTGCTATTTTTAACATTCTTTCACACTTAGCTGTGTCTGCTGCAATTTTTGCTCTGAATTTTTCCATTTCCTGTGGATTATCACCATAAAAAAGACCATATCTCCACCAGTCTGATGACATTTCAAAGAAATATCCCGGAGCATTATGAGGCATACTTCCTCTTGTAAATTCATTTTTTAAAAAAAACCACTTGCACACCTTATATGGTGCTTTATTTTTTGAAAAACGAATATCCCTGTTTGCTCTTGAAACTTTTGGCTTTTCAGTAAATTCAGGGTCTAAATCCACCATTTTTAAATAAAGCTCATTGGCAAGGGCAACTGTGGGGTTGTGTACATTATCGGTATACATTTCCTTATGCTCCTGAAACCAAGGCTTGTTGTTGTTAAATTTTATACCTATAAGATATTCATTTGTATATTCATTAAAACCGTTAAATGTCATAATAAACTTCCTTTAATTTTACATCTTGTAACAACATATGCAGTTTGCTATGTTGTATTTTCAATGTAATATCTTTTGTTAAAAGACCTCCCTCATTACAAGGGAGGTCTTAAAATTTTACAATAAATTATTTATTAACAACCTTTTCAACAGATATAGTTTCACCAAGAACATTTATACCTACGCTGTCTGCTGCCTTGCACCAGTAATTAATACTGCTTTCAAGAGGAGTTTCGCTTGCATTGGTATACTCTGTATTTTCCGTAAGAGTTGCAACTACATCAGGCTCACCTGCATCTAAAGAAACTATACCCTGAACATCATAATTATATTCAGAAGGCTTATCACTGTAAAGTCTTATATTAGAACCCTTATTGCTGTAGGCTGTTACATTAACAAGTTTAAGGGCAGGGTTAGAATTGGTAGTAATACCGTTATTTCCGTTGCCCCATGCCTTACAGTTAATCAATTCATGCTGAACTGCGACATTTTCTCCACCGCACTTAAATCCATTGTTGCCGCCTGCATTATAAGGAGTTTCAGTACCGTCTTCGTTTAATCTCCAACCATTTCTGTAAGATTCACAGTTTTCAAGAGTAACTGCACCGATAGCACCTGTACTTACCTTAGTATATAAATCCCAGCCGTCATCAACATTGTGATGTGACTTACAATTCCTAAATACATTGCCTGTACCTACAGTAAGCTTTGCACCAAAACCATCGGCATTAATCATAGACGGATCGCAGTTATTATAAGTTTCACAGTCTAAAATTAAGTTATAAGAAGGCCACTGTTCAAAGTCAGGCTGATCCTTGCCGCTTATTCTGCTTATCTGTAAACCCATATCTCCGTTGTTTGAGAATATACAATTTTCAATAATATTATGGCTGCCGCCTAAATGGAAACACTTCTGGTTATCGGCAGAATTAGTAAATTCAATATCCTTAAAATGCCAGTAATCGCCGCCAAGTATAACACCTGCTGTCTGTTTCTGACAATCAATAACAACCTTTTTACCCTTTTCAGCCTGAACGGTAAGCATCTTTGAGGCTGTACCGTTATCTCCGTATAAAATTTCAATAGGCTTATCAATATTATAAGTACCGCCCTTTAATACAAGAGACTGTCCCGGCTGTAAAAAACCTATTGCAGTATAAATATCATATGGATTGCCTTCTGTACCATTGCCCTTAAAGCTGCCATCAGGACTTGCATAAACAGTAGTATAAGCAGTATTTACACTCTTATGATAAATATTCTCTCTTATAACAATAGGCTCATAGCTTGTTAAGTTAAGACTGTCATCAGGAGTGAAAACAGCAACAAGCTTATTAATCCTGTTAGTATCCAAATTAGCTGTAAAATGCTCAACATCTGAAATAGGTCTGTCCTGTGCAATAACCTTGTCATTCATTTTAACCGTAACAGTACCCTTTGCATTGTCAAGGTCAAGGTCAAATTCATACACAGGCTTTGTTGAATAAGGCTTCGTTCTAAACAAAAGCTCAGGAGTTTCAGCAATATTTTCATTGCTTACAATAGCTCTGTCAGTAGCCTTTGCACTTTCATAAAAATCAACATTTTCAACAGTAATTTCTGCCCATCTTGCAGCAAAAAATCCCACATAAGCAGCATCAGCATTCTGAACGGTGAGGAAACTATCATCATAATAATAATATTCCATAGTTTCCTCAGTCTGATAGTTATAGCACTTAGCCATTAACCCACCGTTTAATCTTTCAAGGGTCATTCTGTATTTATTGCCTTCCTTAGGGAAGTCTGAACTTACTGCGTAAGGACCTTTTCTTGTACCGCCGCCGTCAGTTGCAGTAACACCATCTCTTACAAGAAGGTTAATTCTGTTAATATTTGCATTCTTTTCATAAGATGCGGCACTTGGATCACTTGGCCAGCCTGTACCTGAATATCCGCCCAAAAGTGCCATATTGGATGCAAACACCTTATTATTGCTTACAGGAACAACTGCACCCTCTGCATCAACTTTAGCTGAAGAAGGGTCAATGGTAAGCGTACCGTCATTAGACTCTAAAGGAACAACATCCCTAGCCATAATACCAAATGCTTCCTGACCGTTTCTCTTTGTATCATCATTATCATGCTCAAGATACTTGTCAACAGTAATATCAGCACTGATCTTAAAGTCATTGTTTCCGTCAATCTTAGTAAAGTAATATGTCATACCGTCATGATCATTGGTAATCTTGCCTGCACCATCCCAAGCTTTTACATTAATCTTGCCCTGAACAGTACCATAATTTTCAACAGTAACACCTACTGATTCAGAACCTTTGTCATAGCCTGAACTCTGACCAAAGGTAGCACTTCTCCAAATATTATTCATTTCAGCAACTACTGTAACGGGAAGTGTAACACTTTCAAATCCATCTGCACTTACAGTAACTGATGTTGCACCAACTTCTGATGTATTAAAAGCTGAAGTGTCAACAGTATAATTATCGGTAGCCTCAATGTCACCATTGTCATAAACAATAGAAACAATCATATCTGAATCATCAAATTCTTCACCTACAGCATAAGTAGTTCTTGGATATTCTGAAATTTGAATTTTCTGAGGCTGTCTTTCAAAAACGTTTACCTTAAAGCTTGCGGAAACATTTGTATTTGCAGTTGAAGTAACAACAACTGTTTTGTCGCCTATATCCTGACTGTCAAAGCCTGAAACAGTATAATCGCAAGGCTTTAAAATTTCAGTAATTGTTTTTCCTGAATTATCAATATAACTTGAAGTAACAACCATACCGGTTGTATCAATTTCATCGCCTAAGTAGTAAATCTTTTTTACCGGCTCTTTAACAGTAATGGTATCAACGGAATTTTTGTTAATATTAATATAAAAATTACCAATTACCTTAGATGAGATACCTTCCTCATCAGCTCTGTAAATTTTAACCTGTTTTTTACCCGTATCCTTAAGCTTATCACCGTCTTTAATTTCCTTGCCGTCAATTTTTAAAATATATTTGTCAGCATTTAAAATTTCACTTGTACCGTCAGCATAATCAGCACTTATCTGCATACCTTCTGTTTTAAAAATATCACCGTTGGCATAAGTACTCTTTAACGGCAAATAGTCAGTATTAATAGCCGTTACCTCTAAATTCTTAACTTCAACATTAATATTTGCCTTAGCATTTCCTTTTACAAGAGTTACAGTCTGCTTTCCTATTTTCTTGGAATTAAAGCCCTTTACAAGATAATCCTTAACTTCCTCAGTTGTTCCGTCATTATAAGTTACCATTGCCTTTATTCCTGAAAGATCAAGACTGTCACCATAAATATATTCAGTTTTACAGCTTCCCTCAATCTTCATAGATGCAGGTTTTCTCTTAATTTCCTCAAGTTTTACATTAGAAAAAGTTGCTTTTACATTTCTTGCAATATATAAACAAGGGTAAATTGTATCTTCAAGAGAAGTCATTTCCACTACCTGACTGTTGTCACCACAGGTAAGTGTATAAGCATCTCCTATTTTCTTAATAGAAAGAGAGAAAGTTCCTAAATTGCTGCCTGTGTTTGCTATGGCATCAGAAAGAGCCTCTCCCACTTCTTTTTTGTCAGAAGAATTTCTTGAAATTGCTCTGAATGTCAAATCATCAGTTTTGCTTTTTGCATATGTACCTAAGAATACACCATCATCAAATGAAATATCATCAGTTTTATGATAAAGAGAGTCCAAAACCGCAATACCTACAGAACCCTGCTGAGGATTGCTGCTTTCGTCCATAGTGTTGTACTCATTAATAGTGACATTTGCACTTAATTCAAAATCATCCGAACATTCAAGTTCCTTTGCATAATAAATAATGCTGTCTTCACCATCTGAAAACTTGCCGTTATTTACCTTTGTATTTTCCATAACCACCTTGTTATCGGCAGTAGTTGTAACATTAAAATTAATGCTTCCGTCCTTACCTGTCCAATCTACAATCCAACTGCTGTCAATAGCCGCTGATGCGGGTATGGAACCAATGCTTGTAAATGCCATGGCAAGTGACATACCTGCATAAATAATTCTCTTTTTCATTAAGCAACCCCCTTGCGTAATTTAAATTCATATTAATATAATTATAAATGTTAAAGTCGAAAAATGCAATATGCTATTACGGATTTTTTCATTAAAAATTACTGATTTGCACCTATTGCAGAATTAACTCCAAAGCAGTATGTAATATATCCCCCTGCTAAATCGTCATAAATACCAACATTATCCTCAATTATCCATTTTCCTTTTTCTTTTATAAAATCAATTGAAGTATCTTTTTCATAAGGAGTGGGGTTTTTTAAAGCCTCATCAAGTATACTCTCAAGAGCCTGACCCATTTCATCAGATGTTATATTGTCACCATTAGCTTTACAATATTCGGTATATTGACCTACAACATCTGTCAAAAGCTGCTTAAAGTCTATAGTTGTAACATGTGCTTTAACATAGGCATTTTTTCCTTCTGTTGAGCCTCCTGTTATTTCAAATGTAAGATGGTCACTCATGGCATTAAAAAGTTTTTGACCTATTGCCGAATTTTTATCATATGTGCCTGCAAGATAAGGATCCTGATATTTTGTCATAGCATACATACTTTCAAAATCTTTTTCCCTGAAATATTCCACAAATTCATTTGCCTGTGAAATACACTCTGCAGGTGCTTCATCACTTGTACAGGCTGTCATAAAAAAAGTTAATGATAATATAAGCAGTATTAGTTTTTTCATAGTTTTCTCCTTTTAGTTTAAATTAATGTTTATTTAACCTTTGGTAAAATAAACATTAATTAATTATATCACACTCAATCACAAAAATAAACCTATTTCATATCTTAACATTAGAGGGGGAATAAAAAAACAGGAGGTAACAAAATGGGAATTTTTGATTTTGACACAAATGCAGTTACAGGATGCAGCAAGGTTAAGGATGAATGTATCATTGCCCTTAAAGTGTATGATGCTTGCAGACAGCAGGATTGTCTTGAAAGTGGAATTATAGGTCCTGCAAGAGCTGCTGAAAGTGGCAATTTCTGTCAGGACATTTGCCTTGAACAGGGCGAAATAATTACTCCTCCGGAAACAGCAGCAGCAGTTACTGTATCTAACTTTCGTATAGAAAGAGTTGTTGTTGTATCAAAGGAACCAAGTCCTTTTAAGGTTGGTCACTGGGATATTGACCTTAAATACGTTTTCAGATATGATCTTGTATTCAGAAATGTAAACGGCGGCATACTTTGCACAATCCCTGCACAAAGTGTATTTAACAAGAAAGTAACATTATTTGGTTCTATTGCTACTGATTCTTTAATTTCAACTGACCTCTTCTCAACAGGAGGCTCAAGCTTTGACACCAGCGGTCAGCCTTTCGTATTAGTTGAGTCAAAGGCAGTTTCCCTTGCAGCAGAGCTTGTATTCAAGAATTGCTGTTGTTGTGGTGACGGTGCTGACAACGCTGACCACGTAAATGTTACTATAGGCTTATTTACTATTGTTAAGCTTTTCAGAATAGTTAATCTTTCTGTTGAATCAAAGGGCTTCTGCATTCCTAAGAAGTGTGAAGAAGTTTCCAACATCAATGCCTGCGATTTCTTTGATGGATTAGATTTCCCAATGGATATATTTGCTCCACCACAGAAGAGAGAGTTTTTAGCAGGCATAAGCGGCAATATTCCTGCCGACAATGATAATGATTGTGACGACGATGAAAGACGTGGCTGTGGCTGCGGAAATTGTAACTGCGGCTGTGGCTGTAGATGATTTAAGCTTTAACGGCTTAAAAAAATGCCCCGACATATGTCGGGGTTATTTTACGCTACATTTAAAAATTTCTGTAATATTATTGATGATACAAGCCAATAAACTACAATATTTATTATATTCACAACAGAAAGCTTAATTGCTGCCTGTGCACAAAAAACAGCAAGCTCATTAGCTGCAATGCTTTCAGGAATTACAATTCCTATATAAGGAGCAATATTCCATAAAACACCAATACTTAAAGCCAAAATAAGTAGAAATGAAATAAATACAAACAGATTCCTGAAACTTCCAAATATTTGCCCAATCATTTGTGATAAAAAGCAAAGAGCAATAAATGATGTAATACCTGTCACAATATAAATACCTAATGACAAAATAAAACCTACCGGACTTAAATTCATATTATTGTCAACTCCAACCTCTACCACAAATTTGACAAAGGTTTCAAAGTAATCTGTATTAACCACCACAATACAGGTAACACCTATAGTCATAGCAACAATAATAATACTCCAAATAAGTGCCGTAATAATTTTACTTAAAATTATCTGCCAACTTGCAACAGGCAGCATATTAGTAAGCTGACTCTGAGAGGACAGTATATTTTCATCAAACCACTGGGTCTGATAAACAATAATAATAAGAGTAACAAGAACACCAAACGCACCTAAAAAGCCCGCTGATACAACACTTATAATATAGCCGTAAATAAAATTCAAATCCACAAAAAAGGACTTAAAGGCATCACTCATAAAAAAACGTACAAGGAACGCAACCAAAGCAACAATTATAATATAATACCAGCTTCTTTTAACAGTAGCTTTCATATCATAATACAAAAGATTAAGCATTCTTAAAAACCTCCCTGTAAACGTCATTTAACAAACTGTCACCAAATTCAGCCTCATAAGCATCGGCATCATGAAATTCTTTAACAATCTCACCGCGTCTTATAAAAGCAACCTTATCTGTAATATCATCAAGGCCTTGTGCAGTCTGTGATAAAAGCAAAACAGCACCATTTTTTCTGCATTTATCAATCATGGTAATAATTTCACCTCTGTATTTAGGATCACAGTGAACAAGAGGGTCATCAAATATGTACAAACTTGCCTTTCTGCTTGAAATCAGAATTACCTGAATAATAAACAACGCCGTTGTTGAAAGATTTTCAAAACGGGTACGTCTTGAAATATCAAAATGATTTAAAAGATGATAAGCTTTTTTATAGCTGAAATCATTAAAAAAACCGCTGTATAAATTTAAAATTTCTGACACAGTATAATCATACTTAAAAAAAGGAATATCCGGCTGATAGCTTACAATGGAATTAGTTATTCTGCCTGCATTTACGCCTCTTACGGTAACAGTACCTTTTGTAGGAGAAACAAGACCTGATGCAATTTTTGCCAAAGTTGATTTACCATTATTTTCAGGACCTATAACAGCCATAACCTCACCCTTTTTAAGAGTAATGGTACAATTTTTTAAAACTAATTTTGAGCCATATTTTTTAGACACATTTACCATTTTAAAAACTACAGGTAATTTGCTTTTTCTTTCTCTGCCTGAAATATTTACATTTTCTGCCATAACATTTTTTTCTTCCGGAGTCATTTTATATCCCCCTGTAAATAATTGTTTTGCTTAAAGCTATTGTAATTATATATATAATCATACAACATATATTAATAAATTGCAAGTTTTTTAATAAAAGAGCAATATTTGAACCATTATACAAATATTTTAATATAAATTTACTAAAAATTGTTGATTTTGGTATAGTTTTTATGTTATGATTATAATAAGTATAATTGTATAAGGAAGTGGAGTTTATGAAAAAAATAGAAGCAGTTATTTTAGACTGGTCAGGAACTATTATTGATTACGGCTGTATGGCTACAGAAGAGATTTACAGAGATATTTTCAAGGAATTTAATATTGATCTTACCACTAAGGAAATCAGAACTAAAATGGGTATTGAAAAGGTAGACCATATAAGGGCTATTCTTGAAAGCGACAGAATTTCAAAACTATGGCTTAAAAATACCGGTATGGAGCCTAATGAGGGTGATGTAAGAGAACTTAACAGACATTTTGAAGCTAAAATATATGACAAACTTATAAAATACTGTCAGCCTAAAGAATATGTAAAACAGACTCTTATAAAATTAAGAGAATCAGGTATAAGAATAGGTTCAACTACAAGCTACCCAACAGAAGTAATGGAATTCCTGACAAAACTTGTTGAAAAAAAGGGTATTAGCGTAGATTGCTGGATTAATGCCGAACAGGTTAAGGGACAAGGCAGACCTCACCCTTATATGATATTTAAAAATATGGAAAAAATGGGCGTAAGCTCTGTTCACAATGTTATTAAAGTAGGTGACACAGTAAATGACATTAAAGAAGGCTATAATGCAGGTGTTGTTACTGTAGGTGTTATTGACGGAAGCTCTGAAATAGGTCTTTCTCAATCTGAATTTGAAGCATTAAGTGAAGAATATAAAAAGTCAGCAAGAAAAAAAGTTGCCGATAAGTTTAAAAAAGCCGGCGCTGACTATATAATGAATGACTTTAGAACACTTCCTTACATAGTATCACAAATTGAAAATAAAAGGTGATTGACTAATATTACAGCTTCTTGTATACTTAATTTATAATTAGGATATTTGACAGGTGGGATTAGTATGAAACAAATTAAGCTGAATGCAAGGGGTAAAATAAATATTACACTTGATGTTCTAAGGAAAAGAGAGGACGGTTATCACGACCTTTCAATGATAATGCAGACAGTTAATCTCTGTGATAATATAAGTATTAGCACAACTGACACAGGAATTATTGAAATGACATCAAATTATAGCTGGCTGCCCTGTGATGAAAGAAATCTGGTTTATCGTGCTGCAGCTCTTATGAGAGAAAAATATAATATAAAAGAGGGCTTGAAAATACATTTGTATAAAAATATACCTGTTGCTGCCGGTATGGCCGGAGGCAGCAGTGACTGTGCCGCAACTCTTGTGGGAATAAGAAATATGCTTAAAATAAAAGCATCCGACGATGAGCTTATGGTGCTTGGCAAAACCTTGGGGGCTGATGTTCCATATTGCATATTAAGAGGTACTGCACTTGCAGAGGGTATAGGTGAAAAACTTACACAACTTCCTCCATTTCCGGATAGTATACTCCTTATTGCAAAACCCCCTATTAATGTGTCAACTGCTGCTGTTTTTGGCAGTTTTGACCTAAATAATGTGGATAAACACCCTGACAATGAAAAAATGATTGAACTTATCAAAAATAAGGATTTGCAGGGTATATGTGATAATATGTGCAATGTCCTCGAAAGCGTTACCGTCAAAAATTATCCTATTATTGACACCATTAAAAGGGCTATGATGGATAAGGGGGCTATGGGAGCACTTATGAGCGGCAGCGGACCTACTGTTTTCGGCTTTTTTGAAAACTATGATAAAGCCCTTAATGCTCTTAAATTTATAAGAACAAAGCATCACATTAAGGAAATTTATATAACCACTGTGTTTAATACAAACAAATAGGCTGCTTGGCGGCCTTTTTTTATTAAATAAAAAAATTTTTATGGGACGTGCAACATTTATGAAAATCCGCATAGAATTAAATGTATTCAAATTTGGAGGTAACTTAATATGAGTTGCAACAACAATAATTTTATATGGATTATCATTATTTTATTCTTCTGTGGCTGTGGCAATAACGGCATTGGCAATTTCTTTGGCTGCGGCAATGACTGCACATGGATTATCATTTTAATTTTACTCTTCTGCTGCTGCGGCAATAACTTTAATATTTGTGATTCTAAGTGCTAATTTTAAGTGCAGTGGGAACAATTCCCACTGCATTTCCTTAATTTATAATATAACCGGTATATCAACTTTACAGCATTTAAGCATAGTGATACCTATTTTTATTTTTAACAAAAAATATTAACGTAATAATAACCGTAAGCAATTCAGCTACTGCCACTGCAAGCCATATACCATTAAGTCCCAATATTATTGGAAGAATAAGCACAACAACTATCTGAAACAAAAGTGTCCTTAAAAAAGAAATTGCCGCAGAAATTACACCATTATTAAGTGCGGTAAAAAATGCTGATCCAAAAATATTAAATCCACTTACAATAAAGGACAAAGAATATAACCTAAAACCATTCTTAGTCATTTCAAACAATTGATCATCATAGCCTACAAAAATTTTTGATAAAGGTGAAGCCAATGCTATTGCAGAAAATGTTAAAATAAATCCAAACATTCCTACTATTATTATACTCTTTTTAAGTAAATTTTTAAGTTCATCGTAATTAGCAGCACCATAATGATAACCAATAATAGGAGCACTTCCTATTGAATACCCAATATATATTGCCAAAAATATAAAATTGACATACATAATTACACCATAAGCTGCAACACCATCTTCTCCTGCTATTTTCATAAGCTGAAAATTATACAATATATTTACTACAGATAAAGAGATATTCGTCATAAGTTCAGATGAACCATTTGTACAAGCCTTTAATAATATTTTGAAATTTATATTAGTCCTTGTAAGTTGAAGTATACTGTCATTTTTTCTTATAAAATAAAAAATAGGAACAACACCACCTATAAACTGACTTGCAGCTGTAGCAAAAGCAGCTCCCGCAATGCCCCATTTAAACACTGCTATAAAAAGTGTGTCAAGTATTATATTTGTTAATCCTGCCAAAACAGTCATTCCAAGACCTATTTGAGGCTTTTCTGCAGTGACAAAAAAACTCTGGAACAAATTTTGCAGCATAAAAGCTATTTCGGCTCCAATTAAAATTCTGCCATACAATACACAATTATCTAACATATTTTCAGTAGCTCCTATTGCTATGGCAATAGGACGAATATATATTAAACCTATAACAGTGAGAATTAAACCACCTATAACAGTTGCTATTACTATCATTGTAAAATATTGATTTGCTTTCTTTTTATCTCCTTCACCAAGAGTTTTGGAAACAATGGCACTTCCTCCCGTACCAAGCATAAATCCAATAACACTAATACCCATTGTTATTGGCATAATAAGATTTACGGCAGCAAATGCCGTTTTTCCAACAAAATTAGAAACAAATACCCCATCTACAACACCGTATATTGATGTAAATATCATCATAATAATTGATGGAAGTACAAATTTCAATAATTTTTTATATGAAAAATGTTCCGATAGCTTTATTCTCATTTATAATTACCTCCAAGTCTGTATTTTGCATATTCAGCAATCACAAGTGCAAGTTCTTTTATTTCCAAGTTTGTTGTATTTATACACAAATCATAACCTTCTTTATTTCCCCATTTCTTATCTGTAAGCAATTCCTGATGTCTTGATCTTGCTTTATCAACCTGTTTTATTTTTTTTATTAATTCCTTTTCATTTAATATTTCTTTATCATCTGCATATTTACGACATCTATGTACTTTATATTTCATATCGGCATATACAAATAAATTTAAAGGAGCATATTCTTTTAATATAATATTTGAACTTCTTCCCACAATAATACAATTTTCTTTAGCTGCAATTTCCTTAATAATTTTTTGCTGTTCAACAAGAATTTTTGTCATATTATGCTGTGGCATAACTGATGTATTTGAAAAAGTACGCCCATATTTTAAAGGATAATTATTTAATAATCCTTTTTCAAGAATTTTTTCTACATAACTCTCATCCAATTTTTTATTTTCTGCAATAGCACTTATTATTTCTCTGTCATAATAAGCATAGCCTAAAATATCTGCAAGTCTTTTTCCAAGTTCTCTTCCGCCACTTCCAAATTCACGACTTATTGTAATGATTTTCATAATAAATTCCTTTCTAAAAAAATATAAGCTCGGTTACTATAAATAACCGGGCTCACCCGACATCTTCCATTCGATTATATCATTGTGATGATATATCCTCCGATGACTTATCTATTATTTTTTTCACTTCTTTTCCAAATAATTCTGCATGCTTTTTCATAAGCTTTAAAAAAATACATCTTTCCTCATTACTTAAACTTGCAAAGGAGTTTTTTTCTGCCTCCATTAAAGGAACAATAACTTTTTCTGCAAGACCTTTTCCTCTTTTTGTCAAAATAATTTGTTTGTTTTTCTTATTATCAAGCTCATGTAAAAGCTGAATTAATCCTTGTCCTTCAAGATTTTTAAGGGCAGAATTAATAGTTTGTCTGCTGTATGACCATACCTCACAAAGCTCCTTTTGTGTATAGGTTTCATTATTTTCCCATACGGAATATAATATCCATAAAGAGGCATTTGACAAATCACAGCTTTTAGCATAGTTATGATAAGTATCATCAATCATTTTATAAATCTTATTAAATTCTATCATTTGTTCGCTGACATCATTCTCCATATTTAATCCTCCTTTAAAAATCCGTTTTCGGATAAAATTTATTTTACTATGATTTCGGATTATTGTCAAGAAATAAATATAATAAAAAAGCCTTTGACCGAAGGCAACGCTATGGGTACAAAAAAAGCTGTTGCAAAACAAATGGAAAATCATTTATTTTGCAACAGCCTCTTTTATTAACAAATTTAATTATTCATTTATTCAGAAATTTTAGCAGCATTAACCTTCACACTAGGACCCATAGTAGTTGTAAGAACAACTGACTTTAAATAAGTACCCTTAGCAGCAGCAGGCTTTGCCTTAATAATAGCGCTCATAAGAGTCTGGAAGTTTTCCTGAAGCTTTTCAGCACCGAAAGAAACCTTACCTACAGGAACATGGATAATATTAGTCTTATCAAGTCTGTATTCAATCTTACCTGCCTTAATATCCTCAATAGCCTTAGCAACATCCATTGTTACAGTACCGGCCTTAGGGTTAGGCATTAAGCCCTTAGGACCTAAAATTCTACCGATTCTACCAACAAGACCCATCATATCAGGTGTAGCAACAACTACATCGAATTCAAACCAGTTTTCCTGCTGAATCTTAGCAACTAAGTCTTCAGCACCTACATAATCTGCACCTGCAGCCTGAGCCTCATCAGCCTTAGCATTCTTAGCAAATACAAGAACTCTGACAGTCTTACCTGTACCGTGAGGGAGAACAACAGCACCTCTAACCTGCTGGTCAGCGTGACGGCTGTCTACACCTAAACGGATATGAGCTTCAACTGTTTCATCAAACTTAGCTGTGCTAACCTGTGGAATTAAAGCACAAGCCTCTGTTACATCATATAAATTAGCCTTATTTACAAGCTTACTCTTTTCGAGATATTTCTTTCCTCTTTTCACAATAGTTCCTCCTTAAGTGGTAATATCGGGAGTATTCCCTCCCACACATCTAACAACAATTAGTCCTCAACAACAATACCCATACTTCTTGCAGTACCGGCAACCATACTGATAGCAGCATCAATAGAAGCAGCAGTTAAATCCTGCATCTTCATTTCTGCAATCTTCTGAACTTCAGCTCTTGAAATAGTAGCAACCTTAGTCTTGTTAGGAACACCTGAACCTGACTCAATCTTGCAAGCCTTCTTTAAAAGAACGGCAGCAGGAGGAGTCTTAGTAATGAATGTAAAGCTCTTGTCCTGATAAACTGTAATAACAACGGGGATAATAAGACCTGCATCCTTAGCAGTTCTTTCATTGAACTCCTTACAGAAGCCCATAATATTAACACCATGCTGACCTAAAGCAGGACCAACCGGTGGTGCTGGTGTAGCCTTACCAGCAGCAATCTGTAACTTAATAAAACCTTCAACCTTTTTTGCCATTTTAAGGCACCTCCTATAATGTGGTAATTAGCGGGATGGTTTTCCCTCCCACTGAGGATATTATCCTCAATAAAACATCAGTTTACTATACTAATGGCTGAACCTGTGTAAAGTCCAGTTCCATTGGAGTCTCACGACCAAATAAGGAAATTGCAACAGTAACTGTTTTCTTAGTCAAATTAATTTCCTTAACAGTACCAACATTGTCTGCAAATGCACCTGATGTAACAACAACACTGTCACCTACAGCAATATCAATGTCAGTAATATCGACGCTTTCAAGACCCATTGCCATAACCTCTGCATCTGTAAGAGGAACAGGCTTACTGCCAGGGCCTACGAAGCTGGTAACACCTCTGGTGTTTCTGACAACGTACCATGTATCGTCATTCATTATCATTTTAAGAAGAACATATCCGGGAAATTTCTTTCTCTGAACAGTCTTCTTAACACCATTTTTGATTTCAACTGCCTCTTCAAGGGGTACTGAAATTTCCTGAATGTAATCTTCCAAACCACCGTTTTCGACAAGTTTCTCAATATTGGTCTTAACTTTGTTTTCATAGCCGGAGTAAGTATGAATAACATACCATCTGAGCTGTTTTGAAAGTTCCTCTGACATTGTTATTACCTCACTTCATTAACCTAATAAATTTACCAATGCGTTGTAACCAAATTCTACAATGTAGTCAAATCCGATAATAATAGCACCAAAAATTAATGAAATTGCAATAACTGAGAGGGTTTCCTTAATTATTTCGTCCTTGCTTGGCCATATAATACGCTTAAACTCAGCTACATGAACCTTAACCCAAGACGAAAAGTCAAATTTCTTTTTTTCCATTCTGACTTCCCCTTTCATGAGGTAAAATGTAATAAATTCAGTTTTGAATTATATACACTTCGGATTACTTAGTTTCTCTGTGTAAAGTATGTGTTCTACAAAACTTACAATACTTTTTAGTTTCCATTCTGTCAGGATGTACTTTCTTGTCCTTCATAGTGTCATAATTTCTCTGCTTACACTCTGTACAAGCTAATGTAATTCTTGTTCTCAAGACTTCCACCTCTTTCTGAATAATTAAATTTTTGTTTAAATTTGTCTTATTAAATATGTGATTTTTCCACACAAAAAAAAGACGATACGCGTCTTTATCATAGTAACATATAAGAGGGAGTTTTGTCAATAAAAATTTTAAATTTTTTCAAATTTTTTATTACAGCATAGGGGATTATCCCCTATGCTGTTAAAATTATTCTTCAATATTTTCACCGTTATCTGCATATTCTTCTTCAATTTTATCCATACTGATAACAGTTACACCCTCATTAAGATTAACAAGCTTAACACCCTGAGTAACTCTTCCTACGGTAGAAATATCTTTAACCTTAATTCTGATAATTACGCCTTCGCTGCTTACCATAATAAGTTCCTCACTGTCATTAACAGCAGCAACACCTGCAACATAGCCTGTTTTATCAGTTATTTTATAGCTCTTAAGGCCTTTACCGCCTCTTGACTGAATTCTATAATTATCAGGTTCGGTACACTTACCAAACCCTTTCTCACTGACAAGAAGTATTTTACAGCCATCAATAATTACATCAGCACCAATAACATAATCATCATTATCTAATGTAATTGCTTTAACGCCTGTAGCACTTCTTCCCATAGGGCGTGCATCTTTTTCATTAAAGCGGATACCCATACCATTTCTTGTGGCAATTAATATATCATTGTTTCCTTTTGTTACAAATACTGAAATAAGCTCATCACTATCTCTTAGATTAAGAGCAATAAGACCGCCCTTTCTTATATTTGAATAAAATTCAGCAGGTGTCTTTTTTATAACACCATTTTTTGTTATCATAACAAGATATTCATTTTCACTGAAATTCTTAACAGGAATAACAGCCGAAATTTCTTCGCCCTTTTCAAGTTCAAGAAGATTAACAATAGGAGTACCCTTAGCATTTCTGCCTGCTTCAGGAATTTCCCATGTTTTCTTTCTGTAAACTTTACCTTTATTTGTAAAGAATAAAATATAGCTGTGATTAGTACTTATAAAGAGCTTTTTAACTCCATCCTCTTCACGCATTTGAAGACCAATAACACCCTTACCGCCTCTATGCTGTGACTTATAAGTGTCAAGAGGTATTCTCTTAACATAATTTAACCGGGTCATTGTTACAACTGACATATCATCGGAAATAATATCCTCCATATCAATTTCACCCATATCATCTACAAGTCTTGTACGTCTTTCATCACCATATTTTTTCTTGGTTTCAAGCATTTCTTCTTTGATTACTTCAAAAAGTCTGTTTTCATCAGCAAGAATTGCCTTTAACTCATCAGTAAGAGCAATAAGTTCATCATACTCTGTCTGAAGCTTTTCTCTCTCCATACCTACAAGACTTCTGAATCTCATTTCACAAATGGCATTTACCTGAATTTCAGTAAATCCAAAACGTTCAATAAGTTTTTCCTTAGCCTCAGGAGTGGTACGAGAGCCTCTCAATATTGAAATAACCTCATCAATATTATCAAGAGCCTTTAAAAATCCCTCTAAAATATGCATTCTTTCAAGGGCTTTTTTAAGATCAAACTTAGTTCTCCTTGTAACAACTTCCTCTTGGAATTTAAGATAATGCATAAGCATTTCCTTGATATTAAGGACCTTTGGAATACCATCAACAATAGCAAGGAAATTAACACTGTAATTTTCCTGAAGCTGTGAATATTTATAAAGATTATTAAGTACAATTTCAGCAGAAGCATCTTTTTTAACCTCAATTAAAATATGGATACCGTTTCTGTCATTTGTACTGTCTTGAATACCTGAAATACCTTCAATTCTCTTATCCTTTACAAGGTCTGCAATACCCTCAATCATTTTGGACTTATTTACCTGATAAGGAATTTCAGTAATAAGTATTTCTTCTCTGCCATTAGGCTTAGTAATAATTTCAGCCTGTGCCCTCAGCTTAATTCTGCCTCTGCCTGTTCTGTAAGCACTTAATATACCTGCTTTACCAAGTATATTACCTCCTGTAGGAAAATCAGGACCCTTTATAATGGAGCATAGCTCATCAATATCTGTATCTCTTTTTTCAATAATTTTATTGTCAATAATTTTAACAAGACCATCAATAACTTCTGAAAGATTGTGAGGAGGTATATTTGTTGCCATACCTACGGCAATACCACTTGAACCGTTTACAAGAAGGTTTGGTATTCTTGAAGGGAGAACCGTAGGCTCAAGAAAGTCACCATCATAGTTAGGTATAAAATCAACTGTATCCTTATCAATATCTGCAAGCATTTCAAGAGAAATTTTAGCAAGTCTTGCCTCTGTATATCTTGCTGCTGCTGCAGGATAGCCATCTATAGAACCAAAGTTACCATGACCGTCAACAAGAGGATATCTCATTGAGAAATCCTGTGCAAGTCTGACCAAAGCATCATATATTGCCGCATCACCATGAGGATGATATTTACCCATTGTATCACCGGTAATTCTTGCCGACTTTTTGTGAGCCTTATTGGGAGCAAGTCCCATTTCATTCATAGAATAAAGTATTCTTCTATGAACAGGTTTTAAACCATCACGTACATCGGGCAGGGCTCTGGCAACAATAACACTCATTGCATAGTCAATATAAGAAGATTTCATTGTTTCCGAAATTTCTGCCGTGACTATCTTGTCATATTGTGTTTTATTATTTTCGTCCATAATATTATTACCTCTTATACATCTAATGTAGCATATTTAGCTTCCTGCTGAATAAACTCACGTCTTGGTTCAACATTATCGCCCATAAGTTTATCAAATATTTCATCAGCAATTCTTGCATCATCAATAGTAACTTTAATAAGAATACGCTTTGTTGGATCCATAGTAGTTTCCCAAAGCTGTGAAGCATCCATTTCACCAAGACCCTTATATCTTTGAATAGGCTTCATACCTTCTGAACCCATTTCAGCAATAGTCTTATCTCTTTCTTCATCGGAATAGGCATAAACAATCTTTTTACCTTTTTCAAGTTTATAAAGTGGAGGCTGTGCAAGATATACATAGCCTTCTTCAATAAGCTTAGGCATAAATCTGAAAATAAATGTTAAAAGTAATGTGGTAATATGAGCACCATCAACATCGGCATCTGTCATAAGCACAATTTTGTGGTATCTCAGCTTTTCAATATTAAAGTCCTCATGAATACCGGTACCAAAGGCAGTAATCATAGATTTTATTTCTTCATTTCCTAAAATTCTGTCAAGTCTTGCCTTTTCAACATTTAATATTTTACCTCTTAAAGGCAGAATAGCCTGTGTCTTTGCATCTCTTGCCTTAACAGCAGAACCGCCTGCGGAATTACCCTCTACAATATAAATTTCACACTGACTTGGGTCTTTTTCGGAACAGTCTGTTAATTTACCGGGAAGTTTACCGCTTTCAAGTACATCCTTACGTCTTACAAGTTCTCTTGCTTTTTTGGCAGCCTCTCTTGCACGGGAAGCAAGAAGTGATTTTTCAATTATTGTTTTTCCTACCTGTGGATTTTCTTCAAGGAAATAAGTCAATTTTTCTGAAAGTACATTGTTTACTGCCGGAGCAGCCTCACTCGTTCCAAGCTTTCCCTTAGTCTGACCTTCAAACTGTGGGGCCTCAATTTTTACACTGACAATGGAGGTCATACCTTCTCTTATATCTTCACCTGTAAGATTTTTTTCACTTGCCTTAATAAGACCAAATTTTCTGCCGTAATCATTTATGGTTTTAGTTAAAGCAGTTCTAAAGCCCTGTATATGAGTACCTCCGTCAATGGTATTAATATTGTTTACATAAGAATAATTAACTTCATTGTAGCTGTCACTGTGCTGGAAAGCAATTTCAACTGCAATATTGTTATAAGTTCCTTCACAATAAAAAATTTCTTCATACATAGGAGTTTTTGAAGCATTTATATTCTGAACAAACTCCTTAATACCACCTAAATAATGATAAACAAACTGTGGCTTTTCCTCCTGCCTTAAATCAGTTAAAGTAATTTTAAGACCCTTTGTAAGAAAAGCAGTTTCCTGCAGGTGATGTCTCAATGTATCCAAATCAAAAACAGTTTCTTCAAAAATTTCAGCATCAGGTTTAAATCTTATATAAGTACCTGTTTTATCCTGTGGGCAAGTGTCCACTACCTTAAGAGAGTGAACAGCATCACCTCTTTCATATTTCTGTTCATAAATCTGACCTTCGTGATAAATATCTACAATAAGCCATTCACTAAGAGCATTGACTACAGATGCACCAACGCCATGTAAACCGCCTGATACCTTATATCCTCCGCCGCCAAACTTACCACCGGCATGAAGAACCGTAAACACAACCTCAACAGCGGGAATACCCTTTTGTGGATGAATGCCTACAGGTATACCACGACCATCATCTCTTACGGAAACAGTATTATCCTCATGAATTGTAACCTCAATATGGCTGCAATAGCCTGCAAGAGCCTCATCAACGGAATTATCCACAATTTCATAAACACAGTGATGCAAGCCTCTTGATGAGGTTGAACCAATATACATACCGGGACGCTTTCTTACTGCCTCAAGACCCTCTAAAATTTGTATTTGATTTTCATTATATTCCTGCTGTGCCATTTTTCTAACTCCTTCGTAGGGGGATATTACCCTTTATTATAAAATTCATTATAACACAAAATAAACACAAAATAAAGGATTTTTTAAAAAATATGGTATAATTACTAAAAAATATAATAACATTTAATATACTGTCAGCTTACTTCACCGTTTTTTACATTAAAAATCCTTATATTTTCAATATTTTCCTTAATATCTTCAATTCCTGTTGATGTAATTATGGTTTGAACACCTTTAATTGAATTTAAAATATAAAGCTGTCTGCTTCTGTCAAGTTCTGAAAGAACATCATCAAGAAGAAGTATTGGTTTATATCCTGTTATTTTTTCAACCATTTCAACCTCAGCAAGTTTAAGAGAAAGACAAACAGTTCTCTGCTGTCCCTGCGAACCGTAATCCCTTGCATTAATGCCATTTATGTTAAATACAAGGTCATCTTTATGGATACCGACAGATGTTGTTCCGTAATAAATATCCTTTTCCCTTGATGAAAAAAGCTTTTTTTCAAAATCTTCCTCGCTGACATTAAAAATATATTTAACATCAAGTTTTTCTTTTTCCGATGTAATATCCTTATGAATTAAATTTGCTCTTTTATTTAAATCTGAAATAAACTTTATTCTGTCTGCAATAATTTTTTTGCCGTATTCTACAAGCTGTGAATCATATACATCAAGAGTTACGGCATCATTTTTCTTTTTTAAAAGTAAATTTCTCTCTTTCAGAATTCTGTAATACCGACTTAAATTATTGGCATATAGCCTGCTCAACTGACAAAGCTCTATATCCATATATTTTCTTCTGTAAGAAGGACCTTCCTTAACAAGATTCAAGTCCTCGGGAGAGAAGAAAATAATATTTACTGTACCAAAAAGCTCATTTACATTTCTTACAGGTATATTGTTAATAGCAATACCCTTTTTATTATTAGACTTAATATGTATATTAATTTTGTCCGTAAATTTGTCTTTTTTAACAGTAAGCTGAATATGAGCCGAATCACAGCCAAAGCATATAAGCTCTCTTGAAATATGTGTTCGCTGACTTCTGCCTGTTGCACACATATACATTGATTCAAGTATATTTGTCTTACCTTGGGCATTATCACCATAAAAAACATTTACATCAGGTGATAAATCTATATTTAATTTTTTTATGTTTCTGTAATCTACCAATGAAATGTTTTTTATTATCATATTTATATTAATTTCTATTTTACTTCAAAAACAAACTCCGCTCCATCATCATAAAGTTTGCCGCTTATCCTTATAACATCACCGACAACGCATTTTTTACCGCGCATTGTACAAATTTCACCATTTACCTTTACAAGTCCATCCTGTATAATCATCTTTGCGTCAGAACCCTGACCAACAACATTAGCAAGTTTTAAAGCCTGCTGAAGTTTAATAAAATCCGTGTGAATTTTAATATATTCCATAATTAATCTTC
>DBGCRA010000195.1:0-3463 GCA_048359195.1 Candidatus Gallispira sp. | reverse complement strand
TTGATGTTGAAAATATCGGTATTGATTTTATTATAAGCTCTGCAAATAAGTGTATACAGGGTGTTCCGGGCTTTTCATTTATAATATGCAATAAGGAAAAGCTTATTGCATCAAAGGGTAATGCAAGAAGTCTTTCTCTTGACCTTTATGACCAGTGGGAAACAATGAATAAGGACGGTAAGTGGAGATTTACATCACCTACTCATACGGTGCTGGCTTTTAATAAGGCTATGGAGGAAATGGAGGCAGAAGGGGGAATTGCTGCAAGAAGCAAAAGATACAGTGAAAATAATACCCTTCTTATTGGAAAGATGAAGGAATTAGGCTTTGATACATATATTAATAATCACCAGGGACCTATTATTACTACATTTCTTTATCCTGAAAACTACAATTACACATTTAATGAAATGTATGAGTATATTAAGGACAAAGGCTATGCAATTTATCCCAGAAAGGTAACAACTGCCAATACATTCAGAATTGGAAACATAGGTGAAATTTATAAAGAGGATATTTTAAGGCTTTATGAAATCATTAAAGAGTTTTTAGTGTCTAAGGAGGGAATATAATATGAAAACAGAGGCTGTTATTTTTGATTGGGCAGGTACAACTGTTGATTATGGCTGCTTTGCTCCTGTTGGAGCTTTTATAAAGGCTTTCAAAGAATTTGGCATTATGCCTACAGTTGATGAGGTAAGAGCACCTATGGGTATGCTTAAATGGAATCATATTAATGAGATGCTCAAGGGTGAAAGAATTTCTGCTGAGTGGGAAAGAATTTACGGCAGAAAAGCGACCAATGATGATGTGGATAATGTTTATGATAAAAGCGAAAAAGCTATTCTTGATATTGTATCTGAATATGCAGAGCCTAAGCCATATGTAATTGAAACTGTTGCAGGGCTTAGAAAAATGGGTATTAAAATAGGTTCCACAACAGGCTATACTGATGAAATGATGAATATTGTTGTACCAAAGGCTAAGGAGTTTGGATATAGTCCCGATTGCTGGTTCAGCCCCCAATTCCGTTAATAATATGGGCAGACCTTATCCTTATATGATATTTGAAAATTTAAAAAGCCTTGAAATTTCATCTGTCGAAAATGTCATTAAAATCGGTGATACAATTTCGGATATTAAAGAAGGTAAAAATGCAGGTGTTATTTCTGTAGGGGTTATAGAGGGCAGTTCTTTAATGGCTATGTCAGAGGAGGAGTTTGACAGGCTTTCCGATAGTGAAAAGACAGAGGTTAGAAATGCTGTTAAGGAAAAGTTTATTGCCGCCGGTGCAGATTATGTTATTGATGATATAAGAGGTGTTTTGGATTTAGTTAAATGATGATGTTTTGCTTGCTTTACTTTTCAGTATTTAACATATTTTGTAAAGGATTTGAAAAAATTTAATTTTTCTCTTTACAAAGCTAAAGCAATGTGCTATACTATATTCAATTTCAAATAAATGTCGATGATTAAGAGTAGTAGTCTTAAGCTGAAGCTTCAGAGAGCTGACGGTTGGTGCAAGTCGGTGCTAAGGTTTTTGATGAATGGACTTATGAGACTTGCGGCGAAAGGAAGTAAGTATTAACAACCTATTAGCCGGCAACGGGTTCTCCCGTTACAGAGACAGGATATGATAGTATCTGGGATTGGTGGCTTAACTAGGCGTATTTTCGACCTTGTCCAATTCGGGCAAGGTCTTTTTTTATATTTAATTCTCTATCGGCAAATTGAAATTAATATTTTATTATAAAGGAGAATTTAACAATGAGAAATTTAAAGACTTATGTAAGAGAGTTTTCAGGCGATACTGAAACGCCTATTACTATTTTTTATAAATATGTAGGCAATGAAAAGGGATTTTTGCTTGAAAGCCGAGGTGAGGGCAAAACAAACTTTTCCATTATGGGTAAAAATCCTATGGCTGTATTAAGCGGTAATGATGAGCTTACCATTGATGAAAAGGGTGTTAAAACCACAGTTAAAGGCAGACTTTTTGACGGAGTAAGGGATTATGTTAAAAATATAAATGTTACTGATGAATATAATCTTCCCTTTACGGGAGGCGCTGTCGGTGCCATGGGTTACGATATTATAAGACAGTATGAAAAAATACCTGAAATAAACCCTGAGGTTGTGGATACACCAACTGTTCATTTAATGGTGTTTGATGAATTTATAATTTACGATCACTTACATGACAGAATTAAAATTGTTGTACTTTCTGATAATGAGGACTCTGCAAATAAAATACTTGACAGAATGGAAAAGGAGGTTATGTCCTCTGTTCCTGCTGAGCATTATGCCGTTAAGGAGCCTTCATCTATTAAATTTACATCAAATATGACTAAGGAAAAATACGAGGGTATTGTTGAAAAGGCTAAAAAGTATATTTATGAAGGTGATATTTTTCAGGTTGTTTTATCCCAAAGATTAACTGCCGAAACCGATGATAAGCCTATTGACCTTTACCGAAGGTTAAGAGCGATTAACCCGTCACCATATCTTTTCTTCTTTAATTTTGAGGATTATTATGTAGCAGGTTCTTCTCCCGAAATGCTTGTTGAAGTAAAAGGTGATACAGTGAGAACCTGTCCTATTGCAGGTACAAGAAAAAGAGGCAGAAATCCTAAGGAGGATATTGAAATTGCAGCAGGTCTTTTAGATGACCCTAAGGAAAAGGCAGAGCATACAATGCTTGTGGATTTGGCAAGAAATGATATGGGTCGTGTGGTTGAAATAGGCAGTGTGAAGATTAAGGAATTTATGCAGGTTCATTATTATTCTCACGTTATGCACCTTGTTTCCCTTGTTGAAGGTACAAAGAAGGAAAATATAGACAGCTTTGATGTTCTTTCAACATTCCTCCCGGCAGGTACTCTTTCAGGTGCACCTAAAATAAGAGCAATGGAAATTATTGAAGAGCTTGAAGAGGAAAGACGAGGTCTTTACGGCGGTGCTGTAGGCTACTTTGACTTTAACGGAAATATGGACACCTGTATTGCCATAAGAACAATGATTATTAAAAACGGTAAGGTTTATATGCAGGCAGGTGCGGGCATTGTTGCCGATTCAATACCTGAAATGGAGTATGAGGAAAGTCATAACAAGGTAAGAGCTTTGGTTAAGACAATAGGAGGGGAAGTATAATGATAGTTTTGGTTGACAATTATGACAGCTTTACATTTAATTTATATCAGTATATAGGTGAGTTTGACAAGGACATAAGAGTATTCAGAAATGACGAAATTGACGGTAAGACAATTCTTGAAATGAAGCCTGACAGAGTTGTAATATCACCGGGACCTAAAACTCCGGAGGAGGCAGGCAACTGCATTGAAATTATAAAAACCGTGGGCGGAAAAATTCCCCTTTTGGGTGTGTGCTTGGGTCATCAGTCAATAGCTGTTGCCTATGGTGCTGTTGTTACCAACGCTAAGGAGCTTTGCCATGGTAAATATTC
>DBGCRA010000194.1:0-18045 GCA_048359195.1 Candidatus Gallispira sp. | reverse complement strand
TTATTATTACTATCCTGCACCGTAAAATAATACGGTGTACTAAATGTAACCCCATACTCATTAAAAGCTTTTACAACATATTTATAATTACCTGGAGTATTTAAATCAACAAAAGAATATCCAATTTTATCATAAACAACATTATTAATTGCTAATTCATCATTATAATATATCTGTATAAATACGCCTGTATAATTTTCAGCACCATAATAGAATGTGACTTGATCGCCTGTTGCAAAATTTGACTTTTCCAAATCTGCCACCACATTTATAGGTGGAGTTGTATAATTAATATAATTTGGTCTAACAAACTTTCTTGTTATTGTACCAGAAGCAAGAGTGTGTCCATTTGCATCAGTATAGCTTCCACTTACTAAGCTAACTTTTCCTCCATAGTTACCTTCAATAGAGTTTACAGAATCAACCATAATCCCCACATGAACCCAAGGTGCACCATTATTGGGGCAAGAAGTAGCTTTACAATAATAGAAAACTATATCTCCGCGCTGAGGTGATGAAACCTCATATCCTCCGGAATTTATAATATTAGTATATAAAGTTCCGCAATAACCATTAGCAGGTATAATATCACTAAGACCTGCTAATTTTGCACAGTCAGAAACAAAATCTGCACACCATGCTTCAGTATAGCCAAGTTGAGTTTTAGTTCTGCCAAGCTGTGCTTGAGCAACAATAATCAAATTTTCAACCTTATTACTTCCCAATGAATAAGAAGTATTATAATTTTCAGATTTAGATTGCGTTGCATTTACTGTTAATGAACTAATTGAAAGTACACTAATAATTATAACCATAACAAAGTAAAAATGTATATATTTTCCTAGTATTGACTTCATATGGGTAAATTTTTGTCTTATCATTTTATATCTCCTTCCTCCTAAATTACAAAATCCATTTAAATTATTAAAAAAATCACAACTTTATCTCCCTATACACCCTATCCTTATCCTCCTGAACAATCCCCAAATACCTTCTTGTCACATTAAAATTACTATGATTATAAATAGCCATAAGCACAGCAGGCTGGGTGCCCTTTTTCCAAGCATGATAACCGAAAGTTTTTCTAAGTGAATGACAGCTTATATCAGGAATACCCGTATTAGCACAAGCCTTTTTTAAAATCTTATGAACCTGAACACGGCTTATAGGCTTGTCAGTTTTGCCGCAAAAAACATACTCACCCTTAACAGGTACACAGTGACGATAAAGCTTAACAGCCTTTTGAATATTCTTATTTATATATACAGACTGTTGTTTGCGTGTTTTTTTCTCATTAAGTTCAAGATAATTCTTACATTTCTTATTATTACAATCATACAAATCTTGCCACTTTATATTAAGCACATCACTTATTCTCAGTGCTGTATTTAGACAAACAGTAACAAGTAAATAATTTCTGTACTCCTTTCTTTCAAGAAAATAATTTTTAAGTTTTAATACGTCTTTTAAAGACCTTAATGGTTTTACCGCTTTCATATTTTTCCTCCTTTGGTATAAGTTAACATAATATATAATTGTGTTGCCTATATTTGTTTTTTAAATATAGCAATCATCAACAGTCTAAAAATTAATTGACATAATAACTCTTTTAAGTTATAATAATATGTATAAATTACCAATTCATATTTTTTATAATATTTATCAACTTTAGAGATAATATATAATGTCCTTATTTAGTTAACACAATTATATATTATGTTAACTACCAAAAAGCGACATTTTATATTTACACAAAAAAATAAAAAAAACAGTTGACAAACACATACACTTATGTTAAAATATCACTTGTTATTAAAGAAGAAGCTCCACTTCTCACCTTACGACTTTCGTGTTTTAAGGTTAAGCATTTTCACTATATGTGTTAATTGTGAGATTACGAGCAGACTATGTCTGCTTTTTTTATTGGAGCAGCAGCAATTAAATTTTTAGGAGGTGCCTACTATTACCGATTTAATGATTAACGGACAGATAAGGGACAAAGAAATTCGTCTTATTAGCGATAACGGCGAGCAGATTGGAATTATGTCAGCCAGAGACGCTCAAAAGCTTGCTGATGAAAAAAATCTTGATTTAGTTAAGATTTCACCTCAGGCTAAGCCACCGGTTTGCAAAATTATGGATTACAGCAAGTACAAATTTGACCTTGCTAAAAAAGAAAAGGAAGCAAAGAAGAAGCAAAAGGTTATTGAAACCAAAGAGGTTCGTCTTTCTCCAAACATTGACACTCACGATGTACAGACTAAGGTCAAGAATGCTATTAAATTCCTTAAGGCCGGTAATAAGGTTAAGGTAAGCATCAGATTCAGAGGACGTGAATTGGCACGTCAAGATGCTGCGATAGAAATAATGAAGGACTTTGCAGTTCAGGTTTCAGAGTATGGTCAGATTGAAAAAGAACCTAAAATGGAGGCCAGAACTATGGCGATGTTCCTGGGTCCAAAAACTAACTAATTTTTTCAGGAGGAAAGTAAAATGCCTAAATTAAAGACAAGAAAAGCTGTAGCAAAGCGTGTTTCTGTTACAGGTACTGGTAAGATTAAAAGAACTAAAGCTAACAAGCAGCATATCTTAACTAAGAAGAATACAAAGAGAAAGAGAAGCTTAAGACAGGCTACTCTCGTAGATTCAACCAACGTTAAGGTTATGAGAAAAGAATTACCATATATCTAAGGAGGACACTATAAATGGCTAGAGTTAAGGGTGCTTTAGGTGCACGTAAAAGACATAAGAAAGTATTAAAGATGGCTAAGGGTTACTTTGGTGCAAGAAGCAAGCAGTACAGAGTAGCTAAGCAGTCAGTTATGAAGGCTATGGCTCATAGCTTTGCCGGCAGAAAGCAGACTAAGAGAGCTTACAGAAGACTCTGGATTGTTAGAATTAATGCTGCTGCAAGAATGAACAATATTTCTTACAGCCAGTTTATGAACGGTCTTAAGAAGGCTGATATTAACATCAACAGAAAGATGTTAGCCGAATTAGCTGTTAATGATATGAACGCTTTCACTTCATTAGTTGAAAAGGCTAAGGCTGCTTTATAATAATTTCACAAAAAAGAACCTTTACAAAAGTAAGGGTTCTTTTTTGTAACAAAAATTTATATTTAAAATGTAACCGTTAATATAATCTAAACATTATAATTTAACCATCCAATTCCTTTTTCCTGCACTCACCGCAATAGACACCTTCATTATTCCATTCCAATACTTCACCGCAACCGTTACAATATCTGGTATGCCTTTCAACATCATCAATAAGATCATTTATAAGAACCTTGTTACACATATATCTTTGTTCCTCCAGCCATTCCCCACTTATTTTCATATCCCATATTCGACTGCACATAAAATATGTATCAAGCATTTTACTGTAATTAAGGTAGTCCTCAACAGTTTTTCCCTCAGGAAACGGTCTTGTCAAAAATCCTTTTCCGGACAAATGCTGTTCAATATACTTAAACCACAATCTTCTGACAATAATATTGTGATAGTCAACAGGCATTGTAGCTATTTCAAATATTTCAACTTTATTTTTACTCACACCATTTTTAGTATACAGCTTTACAATATCTTCTATAACTGCTGATGCCTCATAAAGGCTTTCTTTAATATATAGCTTAGGCACATCATAACAATCCCATGCATCTACTGCTTTTTTCAAACCAATATACTTATCTTCCAAAATTTTTTTAGGAAAGTCTAAACATATGCCCTTTACTTTTTCGGTTTTTGAAGCCACTTTTTTTCTTATAAACTCAAGCTCATATTCGCCATTTGCATTTACAAAGCCCGTATCAAATATCCCTCTTCTGCCTGCACGCCCTGCAATCTGTTTGACCTCTCCCGAAGTAAGAAGTCGGCTTTTTTGACCGTCAAATTTATATATTTCCATAAACACAACACGTCTTACAGGAAGATTAACACCCATACCAATAGCGTCAGTTGTAACCAGCACAGAAGATTTTCCTGTTACAAAATTCTCAAATTGTTGTTTACGGGCACCATAGGGCAAAGCTCCATACAATACACTTACATTTATCCCATTTTTAATAAGCTGAGCACCAATAGCATTTACCTTCTGTTTTGAAAACGCAACAAGTGCATCACCGGGCTTAACATCATCAAGAGAAAATGCATCCTCCTCCACAACAAGGGGAGTCCTTCTTCTATGATTAATAATATGATAATAATCTCCGCAATTATCTATTAACTTAACAAGTACATCTACAGCTTCGGGAGCCGTACAAAGACATATTTCTCTTGCTTTCATATTCATAATAGCCTTAGTCCATGCAGAACCTCTTGAACGGTCAGAAATCATCTGACATTCATCAATAACAACAACATCATATTCTTTTCCAAAATCAGCCAATTCCACAGTTGAAGCAATATGATTTGCATTTTCTATATATTTTTCCTCTTCGCCTGTTACAAAGCTGCATGGTATACCCATACTGTTAAGATTATCGCTTACCTCAAGAGCAAGAAGTCTTAATGGCGACAAATAAGCACCCCTTTCAGCCTTTTTAAGCATCTGAATAGAGCTGTATGTTTTTCCGCTGTTAGTTTTACCCGAATGAATATAAAACACTCGCTTTTTATTGTGTCTTGAATTATTAACAAAAAAGTGACTGCTAATGCTGTTCTCAATAGCATCAAGAGTATACGCATACTTATTAATATTAACTAATTGATTTACTCCCGAATAAAAATATATCATATAAGCATTATTTGTCCTAAGAAAAAAGTCAAGTCTGATACATTGGGGATTTAAAAGCCGCTGCCTCATTTCATATAACTTTCCACATTCAATTATGGCAGCATATTCCATAAGCCTGTCCAGCTTTTTCTCAATTTCTTCTTTAAAAACATCAGAATCCGAAAAACGCTTTTTTGCATTCCAGTATTTATAGAAAAACTGATTTATCTGCAATGAAAAATATTTCGGCACAGGCTTTTCTGCTCTCGCAATCAATTCATCTGACTTTTTGTCTGCAAATTTAACAAAGCCCTTTAAATCCTTTCTTTTAAGCCTTTGCTTTTTAATGGGAATTTGCTTTTCTTTAAAATCCTTTATAAATTCAAGAATGGCTTGCTTATCCTTCTCCAAATATTTAATTTCATTTATAAGAATTTTTACTGTATATCTTTTTTGTTTCATAATTTTACTCACTTATTTATTTGTTTTTTAATATTATACACTATTTTTGACAAAATTACAGTAAATTTTTCATATTGAATCAAAATTTTACTTTTTCAAGCCTAACTGCAATTCTATTTCTTCCATTTAAGGTACATGTAAACAATGTTAAATCCCACTGACCGCTTTTCATACCTTCCATATCCGTTCCCTCAACCTGCAAAACATCTGATACACAGTATTTAAACTCATTTCCGTCACCATCAATAAAAATAGCCTCGTCACCAATGGCAATATTTTTCAAATTTCCAAAGTGTCTTGCATAGTTATGTCCCGCAATAATCATATTGTTTGTATATACCGAACCATCATATCTGCAGGGTGTTTCCCTGAGATTTGGATAACTGAATTCACTTTTAATCGGCAGTTCCATACCCAAACTATCAATTTTTAAAATTCCTATATAATCTTTACCATTTATATTTATCAACGGCATATCCATTTCAGGGTATCTTTCATAAAGAGGTTTGTCGTTTGCGGTTTTATTATCCAGGGAATTTTTCCTGCCGCTTTCAATTTCTCCTATTAAGACACTCAAAGCCTCCTGTGATAATTTACCTGCTCTTATGTTAGACCCAATATTATATGCTGTTAATAAAAAGGCTGCCCCAATAAGCAGCAGCCCCAATCTTATAAAAATATTACCCTTTTTTGCTTTCATAAACATTCTTCCTCTCTCCTATAGCCTATTCCAATTATTATAAAAAGAATACCTATAAATGCCAAAACAGGCACAGGCCACCAAAGCTGTCCTGTCTGAGGAAGTTTCTCATTGCCTGAACCCGGTACATCTGTAGGATTACTTGGTCTGCCAAGATTGTCGCCCGAACTCTCCTTGTTCGGAGGTGGTGTAGTATCACTTTTTGGATTTCCCAACGAAGTTGATGTATTTCCCCTGTCATATTCATCATCGGGGATATCGCTATCAGAAGGCACACCGGGCTCATCTCCTGAACTGCTTGGAGGGGTATCAGAGTCATTAGGCTCATCGGGAGTATTAGGTATTACTGTAACTTCAGTCGCTGTTGTTGCTTCTGTTGTTTCATATACATTAGTATCTGTTGTTGCCTCTGTTACTTCTGTTGTTTCCTCCTTTTCAGGTGTATCAGGCGGTGTATATGTATTAGTTATAATAAACACAGTGCCGTCTTTTTCTATACTAACCTTATAGCCATCAACAATAGTCTTTTCCACAACCGTCCAACTATAGCTGTCATTTAAACCTTCCCATGTATTTCTCCAGTTATTTTTACTGTTTAAAACAACTTCATTATATACAACTCCATCCCTTAAAAGCTGGACCGTAACATCACTCTTATTTGTGCTGCCCTTCCATACCTTAAGCACGGAAACCTCCGTTGTATTATCCGTGGAGCCGCCTCCGCCGCCTCCACCCGTTGATATGTCTTTCACCTCATACTTGCCGGTTACCGAAATATTTCTGTTTCCATCATCATTCAGAACAGAAACAATAACAGGCAATGCAGTATACCTTTTTTTATCCGTAGTATACCTGTCACCCGTAATAAGATAAACACCTCTGCTAAGTCCGCTGAAAACAGCCTCATAATCACTGTTGGTTATTGATGTTGCATCAGGGCTGATATCATCTCTCAAAACATATGCCGCCAATGTTTGAGCAGCTTCAGAATCCTCAAAAGAAACGGAATATTTACTGAAATCTCCCGCCAATGTAACCTCCTGATGTGAACTTATTTCTCCAACCTTATAAATTTTAAATTCAATGCCTGCCCCAACATAAGAAAACCTAATAGTACTTGTTGCCTGAGCCAAAACTGTCGCCTGAAACAAACCAAATATAAAAACTGCAGCAATTACTGCCCAATATTTACACTTCAATTCAGTTTTCATCTGCTGCACCGCCCTTTCTTTGTATTTATTTCTTTTTATTACCGGTCCTTATCATCATTATAACAAATAAAACCAAAAGTATTGGCACAGCCACTATAGGTGCAACCAAAATCGGTTCAATCTGCATAGCATCAGCCGTCACTATAACTTCTTCAGCCTCTTCAGCATTTGCCACTCTGTGACCTCTAACCAAAAGCCTATGGGAATTTACACCATAGGGCGTACAAGTAACCATAGTACAGTAATCATCACCCAAACTTATTGACAAATCCGATAAATTATTAGGTTCAACAATTCTAATCTGATCAACTTCATAAGTTACTGTTTCATTCAGAACCCTTATTACAAATCTGTCACGCTCCACAATTTTATCTAAATCCGTGAAAAGCTTGGCAGAAGGCAAACCTCTGTGACCTGAAATAACCGAATGTGTACTCTCACCGCCTATAGGAAATGATGAGCCTGCCAAATGTCCTATAGCTATCTGCAAAACACCCTCATCTGTTCCATGATATATAGGAAGAGTAACACCAATAACAGGTACTTCAATATAGCCCATTATACCTGTCCCTGTTACATCAAGTATAGTGTTATATTCCTCAATCTCCTCAGGAGAAAGCTCCCATCTGAATGATTTAGTCAAAAGACGGCGATTATAATCCTCCGCCCTTTGAAACATATTCTCATATTCCTCTTCACTCATATCTGCAACCTGTTCTACATAGGCTGCTATTGCCCTTGTTTGGTGAAATGAGTTCCAATAGTCGCTGATGGTAGGATACAAAAGCAAGGAAAGACCTACGAACAACATAAGAAATAATATAATTGTTGACAATCTGTTTTTCATAAAGCTTTCCTCACCGTTGTATTTTATATTTCCCACCCCGGTAAAAGGGGTGGGAGATTAGAAAAATCTTATTAGAAAATTACTTTTTAATTAATTATTGCTCATACGCTTTTTAGTTACAAGCAATACTAATGCTGCAACAACTAATATGCCGCCTAATGCGTATAATACTCTTGTACCCATACCACCTGTTTCAGGAAGCTCAGAACCGCTATAGTTTACAACATCTGATTCAAGTGAACCATCAGTAGTATCTGATGTAAATTTAAGCTCACCATTTGCAGCAGTACCTGTTAAGCTCGTAAGAACAGGACTGTCACTTAAAACTTCGTGCTCTGCTGTTATTGTAAACTCAACATCATCCATTGTGTTATAGCCTGCAGGAGTAGTTGTTTCAACTAACTTATAGTCACCGTCATCAAGACCCTCAAATGTAAATGTAGTTACACCTGTAATTTCATCTCCAACAGCAACATATTCGCCGTCACTGTTCTTCTTATAAAGCGTGAAGCCTGCACCTTCAAGAGCATTACTTTCACTGTCAACCTTGTTTACAACAACCTGATATGTAAACACAATAACTGTATCATCAGGAGTTGTACCTGTTGAGCCTTCTCCGCCACTGTTAGGATTGTTTGAATATTCAAGATTTACCTTGTTGTTATTGCCGTCTCCGCCAATAACCGCATTTTCATTAAGAGTAGCTGTATATTCTACAGTAATAACACTGCTGTTACCTGCATTAACTGCCTTAGCATCAGCAAATGTAATTGTTAATGTGCCGCCTGCAGCAGTTGGTTCATCTACAGTATAGCCTGAAGTAATTTCAGTACCATCAACATATACCTTTAAAGAATTACTGTCATAAGTTAAACCATTTGATAATGTATCATGGAATACAAACTTATATGTATCATAAGAAGTTACATTGTTAGCAAGTGTAGCTGTAAGCTGGAATAGAACACTGTCGCCGATGTCATAGTCAGCAGAATCCTGCCAATCTGATTCAATACCATCAGAATCATTTACATCCTTAACCTTCTTTTCTACAGTAGGCTTATCAGACTTTAATGTTGCTTCAGTATCCTTTACTACCTTAAGAATGTAAGATGTATATGCCTCATCACCTGTAAGAGAGTTATCCTGATCCTTAATTAAGTAGTAACCTGCAGCAAGACCGCTAATTGTGCAATCACCGTCTGCAGTTGTAGTAACACTTCCTGCTGCTGTAGTTAAGTAAGGAGCTACCTCTTCAGCAAATGCTGCAGCATCAGTTACAGCTTCAGCCTTCTCTACTGCATCGCCTAAAGCAGTCTGTCCTGCCTCAGATACACCTGAACCCCACTTAATATTAGAAAGTGTGCTTTCTGATAAATCACCTGTAAAGATCTGATATGCTTCATAGGTATGTCCGCTAGGTGCATCCTTAATAGTAACTGTGTAAGTAGTTGCGTCGGCAATAGCTGTAAAACTCATACTAAAAGCCATTACCATTGATAAAATTAAGCCAATAATTGTTTTAAAATTTTTCATAATCCCTTCGTCCTTTCTTTTAATAAATTTTAAAATAATTAATGTAATTAATGTGTCACCCATCTTCCTTAATAAATCTCCCCCTTATAAATTTTTATTATATATAAAAGGCAAGCTGCAAAGCACAGCAACAATATGCCTCCCATAGTATAAATTATTGTACCTCTTCCACCGGTTTCAGGCAATTCAACGCTAACGGCTTTCTGATTTGTAATTACAATTTGCCCGTCTGTTATGGTTCCATCATTAAGCACCTTGCCATCATCACCGGCAATGTATTCATATGTTGTTATATATCCCTCATATGGTAATGTTTCCTCAATATAATAGCTGTAATAGCCTATTTCGGTAACACCGTCATCATCATAAATAAGATATGGCAATCCGGCTATAGTCTTTGTCCAGCCTTCATCGGAAGTCATTGTATAATTATTTATATAAACGCCTTCACCCTCTATCAAATACTGATACTGATATGAAAAGTCCATATATAACAAATATTCCTGAGCACCGTTTCTTGTTACTGTCCATTCACCTGCTTCATCTGTAAATATTGTAAATGTTATAATTCCGTCACCGCTTGGGCTTGTTGATGATGAAGTTGCTGTAATTGTAACCCCTGTATCATCTCCTGCCAATATTTCGACAGCATTGCTTAATGTACCGGGATAACTTCCCGTAAGTCCGTTGTCAGAATCACTTGAATAAATAAATTTGTATTGAGTGCCGCTTGGAGAAGTCAATGTATAACCAATGCCGCTTGATAAGCCGGTACTGCTCCAGTTATATGTTGTAAGCGTCAGTATACCTGATGTAGCAGGTGACGTAAATGAAACCTTACCACTGCCGTCAAATTTTAAATAATACCTTGATGTAATACTTTTATCCGCAGTTTCCGGAGTAAATGTAAGCTCACCTACACTACTTGAAGCCTGAACCGTACCTGACACCGTAAAGAATCCATCGCTGTCACTTGTTAATTTACTGCTGCTTGTAAAATACCTTGAGTAATCCGTGCCTCCGTCATATGAATCTGTATAATCATCATATATGGTTACTCTTGCAAAAAGATTAAATGCAATACTGCTCTCAATCTCATCATCACTTAAAGCTAATCCGTCCGGGTTAATCCATTTCTTCGCAACAGTAATAGCTGTAGAACTGTCACTCTTATCCTGATTATATATAGCTATTGAACCTGACTGAATACCATCAGAGCTGTTGTTGATATAGTAAGTTATATAATTACCTTCCTCATCAACCTCAACCACATAATAACTGTAATGTCCCAGCAAATTGCCATCATCATCAAGTACCTGCCACAACAAATTGGTATTTGACCATGACCAACTGTTGCTGCTGCTTATTTCATATGTGCCTACATATTCGGCATACTCGTTATAAGGTTCCTCATAAACCGGCTCGCCGCTTCCGAAATCATCGGGAACATATTCAACGTAGTAAAGCATAACTTCTGTACTGTTTATTCTTGTTATTGTATGTTCGCCTTCTGATATACGCATTGTAAGCTCATATATTTCATTTCCTTCACTGTCATACTCGCCTGTTGCTGTTGCATAGTGTGTTTCTCCATCAATTGTGGCACCTACCACGGCTGCACCGTTAGGATTTGTAAATATCATATACAGCGTACCGGCTTCTTCTGTATCAAATGCAATACTTGCCTTACTGTTCATCTTTAAACAGGTTGAAATGTCAAGATTATCATAAGAAACAGTACCTTTATTATTAGCCGTAGAACCAACAATTGTGTAGAATGTTGAGCCGATACCGCTGTCAAAGTTATGAACATACTTTGAAGTTATCGTACTGTTTAATGTAGCGCCTTCTTCAAATGACATATAAAACAGGAAGCAATAACTTGATCTTGATATAGTGTGTTCTCCTGCCTCTAAATATGCTGAAATCACATTATTGGTTGCAGTATACAAAACACCGTCAATATAAACACCATTTGTTATTGTTGAGGTTTCATTTCCGTTTCCTGCCGCATTAAATACAAGCGTCAGCATACCGCCCTCATTTGCCGTAAAGCTAATGTTCGTAGCCGTTCCGTTGCCATCATAATTGGTTTCCATCTTTAAACAGGTATCAAGCAATTCGCTTTCACTAACTGATCCGTCCCCGTCTAAATCCCAGTATGTTGTTCCGTGACTTTGTGTAAGTGAACCGTTTATTGTGAAATAGTTCGCATCAAAAGCACTCTCATCGGAAGAACCTTTGTAAATAACATGGTCACCATATATATGGCTTATTTCTGTATCAGTAATTTCCAAATAATCATCATCAAATACATGATAATAGAAAGCAGTAGTTGTACTCTCTGTTTCTTCTTCCGATTCAGTTGTAACTTCTGTGGTTTCTTCAGCAGTTGTTTCCTCAACTGTACCGTCTATAGATATTGTTGCGGATGAATTTATCTCACTTTCAGATGCACCAAAGTATATCAATATATCTTTTTTGCTCTCCTCAATATCTATATCCAAACTTACAGTATAACCTCCGGACCGGTCACTCTTCCATGTGGCTGTTGCGTCACTGCTGCTCATACCGCTGTAATCATTATACTGACCCGGAGCGTAAGCCAATACATTACCGCTTGTATCCCTTATTAACACATAAGGATACCAACCTGCAAATGATATATTAAACGTAACTGTAGAGTTTTTATCACAGGTTACGCTTCCGCTATCGACTGCACCGGTACTGTTACTATACGCAGTCCAGTTCAGCTTAACCGTTGAGCCTGTGTCGGTCTGATCAGTTCCGCTGTAATCAGGTCCGTATGTCTGTACACCGTCAACATCCGTAAACACTCTGTATAACTTAAACGGAATACTTCCATCGCTTTTTGTAATTTCATTGCCGGTCGAATCAACCCATCTCTTAATTACCGAAATGCTTGTTTTCTCAGCAAAATAGTCCCAACTGTGAGCATTTGTAATATACTGCGTATGTGAAGTTATAAGGTTATAGGCCTGATTTATATCACTTGAATATCCTTCAACACTTGTATACATTGTGGCAACAGATGAACCATAGTAGAAGTAATATTTTGTGGTTCTGTCCGTCTTATATCCTTCCGGAGCCGAACTTTCCACAAAATAACACATTGTATCTGTCGGTATATCATATGTACTTCCATCCGACAATGTTATTGTATAATACTTGCTTCCTCCGCTGTCCTCTTTGAGAATACCCGTTATTCCTGTATAGCCCGTTGAACTTGTTGTAAAGCTGTCTATATATTTAAAACCTTCTTCTGTTACATTGCCCTCTTCATCTGTCTGTGCACTTGTCCATACATATAGGTCAAATACTGCATCCTGCAGCGGCAATGAAAAGTTGTTTTCATCAACCTTATATATAGTATATCCTGCCGCACCATGTGCACTTGCTGAAGTACCGCTTTCGTTTACCTCATCCTTTGTTGTCACGGTAGGAGTGCTGCTTATTGTTTCTCCGCCAACTGTCATTATAGCTGTGTTTGAAACACTTGCTGAATAATCACCCCAACTGTAATCATCATCTGTAATTATTGTAACCAAAAAATCATATTCAAATATCAATGCTGTTCCGTTTGGTACAGTCAATGTTATTTTTTTTGTTACATCCTCAGAATATCCTCCGTTTGATACAACATTTGTTTCATATGTCCACGTATAATCACTTGAAGTCAGCTTGCTTCCCTTTACCAGCTTTCCGTCACTGTATATAATATTGCCGTTTTCATCCGTCGCTGCATAATACAATGATACGGAGCTTAATATAAGGCTTGCATCTCTTGCTATGCCGGAAGATGGATAGCTATAATACTCCAGTATATCCGTTATTACAATATCCGAATATGTTTCACCGCTTGATGTTACATAAGTTACAGCATTTGAATTAATATCAAGAGAATATGATATTATATTATTGTCTATACTAAATTGTGCATCCTTTGTCAGTATTTCAGCTGCAGCATCTTCATCCTGCCATGTAACTGTAGTAGTCTGGTCATCGTATCCATACTCCTCACCGTCTGATGTTACTACATTTACAGAGTTTTTAAGCTCATATGTAGTGCTGCTTGAGCCTGCTGACACCACATCATCCTCTGAATCGGAAATCTCACTACTTTCCTCATCACCGTCTATCCGGCATACAAACCTTATATACAAAAGATTTCTGTTTGTGGCGTCACTTTCTGCTGTAAGTGTTACGATATTATCTGTTGCACCTTCATATGTAACATATACAGAACCTGATACATTATCCGTAAGCTCAATCTTAGTCCCCTCTGTTAATGCCAACTGATAAGACGGATTAATATTATTGGTTATTACATCTATCTCAGTCAGTGTAACACCATCAGGCAGATAATCTTCTATTGTATATGTCTTACCGGGCCACAGTATAACTCTTACTGTCCACGAAACAACTCCGTCTGTAACTGTCAACTCCGTATCGTCAGAGCTTGTAATACTTCCGCTGTTATTATTTCCGTATTTAACAACCTCTTTGTAATATGTCCACATTGCAGACTTGGATGTTCCTACTTCTGAATCATACACAGTATTATAATATATAGTATTATCCGAATTTCCGGTCATTTCAACATTCGCCGTTGTTTCATATGTATAGCTTATATTGTTATTGCCGTCCTCGTCATATGCTATATCCTGTGCAATTGTATATCTGAATTGGTAATACACAGTTTCCGTATCAGCTGCATTTATATTGCTTGCCTCAACCCATAAACTGTCACTCATATTCCATCTGTCTGTGCCTGTATAAAACTGTATATCGGTAATATAATCTTCGCCCCATGCTTCTTTAAGAGCTTCAATTATAGCAGCAGCCTGTGCACCTGTTATATAGTGTCCTGTTCCGTTCACATAATCTGTAAATGTTATTCCGGCACTTATTCCCGATGCAGGTATTGTAAATGCTGTGTTCCACCTTAAAGTATATGTTCCGTCATCTTCATTTTCAGCCGCACTAAAAGTCTTTGTAAAACAGTCACTTAGTCCGCCTATGTATACTGTTTCTGTAGCTGAAAGATTTCCTTCATCACCGGGCGGTTCCAACTCAGCTTCATTTGTTATGTTCTGATATTTCCATTGTTGACTTATTTTGGTTTCGTATGTAATAACATACTGAAATACTTCATCCTCACATATAAATTTTACCCCTATTATTGTAGTATCATCTTCATCATATAATATTTCGTAATACTCAGATAAAATAACACTGCCGCTTATATCTGTTATTACCAAATCATCTGCTGAAGCAAGATCGGCAAACATATCATCATAAAGTACATATCCGTTTACTGAATTTTCACCGTCGCCTACAATTATCATCCATGTAATTATTCCTTCATCACTGTTGTAGGCTCCTGTTTTGGTTATTGTTTCTTTACCCGTTACGGCTACCTTTGCAGTATCTGAATCTTCTATTGTAACCTGTGCCTGTGAATCATATATTTCAACACTTGCAGTGTTTTCACCTGTATATGTAGTATCAGCTTCAGGACTTATGCTGTATGTATATGTTACATAATAAGCATTGTAAGCAGTATAGTCTGACATCCAGTCATAATCGGTATATTTTTCGTCCTCTGACGCGTCAAGACCCGGAAGGGTTATTATTAAACTTCCGTCTTTATAAGAATAGTCTGTTCCTTCAGTAAGCTCTGCAATGTCACTGAATGTAGTATATGAATCACTTACATATAGCTGACCATCCCATTGGTTTAAATATCCTCCTACAGTGCCCTGCTTATACTCTACGCTTACAAGCTCTCCGCCAAGACTTGTCAAAAAGTCCGAATTACTGAATGCATCCGTTATTGTAATAGGGTCGCTTGTTCCCTTCTTTGTAAGCACCTTTACAGTATATGTTATTGTATTGTCCGTAGAATTATAGCTTCCGTCTTTGATAACTGTTACATCATAATTTACGGTTTCATTTTCATCATATACTATTTTGTCATATGTGATTTCAAGTTCAAATTCAAGCTTATCATCTGTTATAACTATTGAACCGTCCTCTGTGTAATAATCACTGCTTAAATAAGCATTTATTGACATAGTGCCGTTTATATCGGCTCCATTCAAACTCTCAAGGAACTCCTCGCTGAATACCATTACAACCGTATATACTGTATTTCCGTATTCATCTGTAACTAAGTTACCCTCTTCATCATATGTTGCTATAAATGAATAATGGAATACTATTTCTGTAGTTCCTGTTCTATATCCGTAATAAATCGGACCTTGATTTGCTTCTATGTCATAAACCATATCTTCAGGTATTATAACACCCGCAGGCAATTTTATTGTATAATACTTGTTATATTCAGAATCACCTATTGATGTACCGCCGTACTCTGTAAGCAAATCTTGAGATAATATAAAGTCAATATTTAATGTTACACTGAAATCTCCCGTTTCCGGATCATATGTTGCAACATATGACCCATCAGATTGACTGCCGTAAAAATTAATCGTTGGCATACTGCTGTCATCATCCCCGGCGGCCAAAGAAAGTACATTTCCAAACAATGTGTTTTTCTCCGCATTGTCCGCTGTTTCCACCTTTTCAAGTGTAATATTAACCACAGTTCCGTCTGCTAAAACAGAACCTCCACAACCACCTGAGCCGGAACCTCCTGCTCCCTGTTCGTCATCACTTTCTGTTGTTTCTTCCGATGTAGCTTCCGTTGATTTCTCTTCCTTTTCCGTAGTTTCCTCTGTAATAATTTCATCCGTACTGATTTCAGCAACCTCTATAACAGCACCACCTGAAGAAAGAGCCTCATCATATATGGCTAAAGTACCAACCTCCGCAGTTATGGCAGGAAGAATAAGCATATATGTTGTTATAAACACAACAACAGAGCCTGCCATTAAAAGCAAGCGATGCCACAATTTTAATTTTCTGCGTTTTTTCAAGAATTTATCTGCCTTAGGCAGTCTGCTGCCGCCATACATAAGTTCGCTCCCCCCTTCTTACATAATCTACCCTTTAGTTAACGAACCCACAGCTTTTAATAGGCCAAACTCTGAAAACTATTTTTCCTACAATTTGTTCTTCCGCAACACAACCCACAGCACGACTGCGGCTGTCTACGGAAGTTGAACGGTGATCACCGCAAACAAATATTCGGTCATCGGGAACCTGATACGGAAGCTCAATATTGCACTCTCCCAATGCTTTTTCCGTAAGATAAGGTTCCTCCAGCAATTCACCGTCTACATAAACATTTCCTTCCTCATCAATATCTACAAATTCTCCTGCAAAAGCTATAATACGCTTAACAAGAATTTTGTTATTATAGTAGAAAGACACAACATCCCCTCTGTTGTAACCAAACCCTTTAACCGATATCACAATATCCTTTTCCTGCAAAGATGGAGTCATTGAAGATCCATATATCCTTAAAACAGGTAAAAACAACGTAGCAACCAAAACCGCCGCAGCTGCTACTGTAATCAGAATATAAACAGTACTCCTAAATACCTGGGCATAACGCATTTTGTAATTTTCTCTGCGCAGCTCCTTTTCAATCTGTTGGATATTGGGAATTTCAAAATCTTTATCGGCTTTATCCTTTTTTAACTTCATTATGCCACCCCATACAATCCTTTTTACCCGTTATCACTAAATTTTTTATCCTCGGAAGCAAGTTTAATATTATACAAATACTGATCTGCAGCGGCCTGAGCAGCCTCAAAAATATCGTTCAGTTTAAGAGCAGCCTCTGCAATAGAGCCGGATTTTTCAATCTTAATACGTCTTTCTTCCAAAAGTTTATTTTTTTCTTCAAGCTCAGCCCTAAGCTCCTCTACAATTTTGCTTTGTTCCAGCAGCATCTGCAAAAGTTCGTGTCTTTTAAGTTTTTTTAACTCTGCATCAGTCATAACCCTGCCCCCAAAAACATAATTTAATCAATTCATCTTATTTATTAATAAAATTTTATTCCTTTTTGTCTGTTTTGTCAATATTTTGTAAAAAAATAATTAAAAAATTGTAAATTTATTAAAACATTGCCATAAAATTTAAGTTTATGACACAATAATTTATATATATTTTCTTTATAACAGTTTATATTTAGAAATTTGTTACCTTTATCTCATCCTTTTATTTTATATTAGTTATATTATATCACATTATTAATCATTTTACAATATATTTATAATATATTTATAATATATTTATACTTTATTTAAAATATATAAATATTCGATAAATTATTGGATAATAATTATATAAATAATATAACTTATCCGAAGCAAATGGGAGCTAGCTCACAATTTGCGATGGATAAGTTATCGAATCTTTTTATTCAGATACGCAGTATCTGCCTTACGCAGTAAGGTAAATCAAGGTACTTGATTTTAAATAAAAAGATGAGATATATGTAACAGCTTCTTGTAATCTTACTTATCCGAAGCAAATGGGAGCTTGCTCACAATTTGCGATGGATAAGTTATCGAATCTTTTTATTCAGATACGCAGTATCTGCCTTACGCAGTAAGGTAAATCAAGGTACTTGATTTTAAATA
>DBGCRA010000193.1:0-14066 GCA_048359195.1 Candidatus Gallispira sp. | reverse complement strand
AACCTTTTTAAGTTTACTTCCGGCGGCCTTCTGCAGACCGGATGCCATAATATGCATACCATACAAGAATAAACCTAAACCACCGCATAGACCCGTTACCAGTGCTAAAACATCCATTGTATATATTTCCTCCTGAAAGCCTTTTAAATTGATTATCTTATAAGTATATATTAACAAATGCAACCGACAAAATCAAGTAATATATTACACAAATTTTATATTTACATAACAAACAAAACATTAATTTTACATATTTATTAATTGACATATTTTTATTATAGTGGTACTATCAAATGTAATTAAAGGAGGTCGATATAATGTTTTTAGCCGATTATCATATGCACACAAACTTTTCAATAGACAGTGAGGCACCTATGGAAGATATGATAAATGCTGCCATCAACAAAGGTATGTCTGAAATAGCCATAACCGACCATGTAGATTTTGATACAAAGTATTATCCTGTTCCGGATTACACAGACTATATTCCTTATTTTAACAATTTAAGAGAAAAATATAAGGACAAAATCAAAATTATATTTGGTGTTGAGATAGGTCTTGAAAACAAGTGGGCTGATATCATAAATAAATTTACTGATAAATATGACTTTGATTTTATTATTGGTTCATCACACGCCACAAAAACCCTTGACCTGTATTTTGATCAAAAAGAATATTTTGAAAACAAAACAAAAAAAGAAGCCTATACAATATATTTTGAGGAAATTCTTAAAAATATTGAGGCTTGCCCTATGTTTAATGTATATGGTCATATCGACTATATCAGCCGTTACGGTATGTATGAAAATAACAGTCTTGAATATAAGGATTACTCAGACTTAATAGATGCCTGTCTTAAATCCTTAATTAAAAAAAACAAAGGCATTGAAGTAAATACCTCAGGTTTCAGATATGGTATTGACTGTACATATCCCTCCCTTACTATTCTTAAACGATATAAGGAGCTTGGCGGTGAAATAATTACGGCAGGCTCTGATAGTCATAAGCCTGAGGATGTTGCAGACCATATCGACTATGCCTATGAGCTTATAAAAGAGGCCGGTTTTAAGTATGTAAGCGTGTTTAAGGGACAGAAAGCCGAGTATGTTGGAATTTAGACTAATATTTGCAATAACAGCATAGGGAGCCATCCCCTATGCTGTTAGCATAAACACTAATTATCTATTCAAAATTCTCCCTCATACTCAAAAATCCTAACCATAGTAGCAACAGCCTGTTCCCTTGTATAATTCATCCAAGGAGAAAATTTACCGCTGCCCGTTCCTGCCATACCTCATCAACAAATGTGTCAACATTTTCACTGCTTTTAACATCAAGGAGAATGGCAAGGTTATTAAGCATTACGGCAGCCTCCTGACGAGTAATTTTATTGCTTGGAGCAAATTTATTATTACCCACACCTGCAACAATTTTAAGATTATAATCATTTGTTACATACACATCATTAATATCCTCAAAAGAATTTTCAATATCTTCATCAATAGTATGGCCTGTCTTGGCAACATAAGTCTTAATTGCAAGCTGACAAAATTCACCTCTTGTTATATCTGAAGTATAAAAGCAATATATTCCATCTGTATTTTCTATATTGAAATTTATACCATTTTACGCTATATATGGCAATATCTTTCACTCTTGAAAGTAATAGATATTATATTTATAAAAATTTTTTCTTGCAATTATACATATAATATGGTAAAATATTGTCAACAAGGATGTTATTGGTATTTATAATACCGATAACATCCTTATTTTAATTTTAAGGAGGAATTTATATGGCATGTTTTATTGTTCCTGCAGTAGAAGCAGTAGTCGCTACAGCAATCGAAAAAACTATTGATAATGAAAATAAGGAAGTCAATAAAATTTCTGAAATTTCATTAAAAACTGAATTTGCACAAAGACTTAACTGGCTTAAAAATTTACTTTGGGGCGGTTCTTCCCTTTTGGCATTTGAGCATTTATGGCATGGTGAAATTGTACCATGGTTTCCATTTTTAACAGCAGCTCAAAATACTGCCGATACTCTTGAAATGCTTGAAGAAATGGCAACAGTAGGCACTTCTATGGCAATTCTCGTAACCTTAGTATGGTGCGGTATGGTTATTACATCACATAAAATATCAGTAAGTCAGACCAAATTAACAAAAAAGAAGGTGCAATAATATGACATTATTAATTACTGTTTTCGCTGCTATAATAAGTACTATTGTTTGGTACAAAAAAGGAGCAGAAAATGATATGAAGCTTGGCACACTCTGCCTTATGTACTGGGGAGCATCCATTATGTGGTTTGTAGATGCAATTTTTGAATATGTTGAGCTTAAGGTAGAATACTTTACACCCGCTGCATCAGATATGTTAAATGATATTTATTTAGGTTTTTCTGTAGTAGCCTTAGGTCTTATAATATGGCTTGTAATTTTACTTATAAAAGACCCAAAGGGTACTCTGAAAAAAGCTCTTTTAAAATAAGGCAAAAAAAGAACTGATACATCTTTTCGTTTTGTGTATCAGTTCTTTTTATTTTATAATTAAACACTCATTTTTGACTGTATTTCTTCTGTATTTGCCCCATCTGTCTTACCGCTCATAACAATTTCACCCTTATCCATAAGATAAAATTCATCAGCAACATCAAGTACAAAGTCAAGGTACTGTTCAACAATTAAAATGGAAATACCCGTCCATTCATTAATTTTTTTTATGGCATAGCCAATATCTTCAATAACAGAAGGCTGAATACCTTCTGTAGGCTCATCAAGTATAAGCAGCTTAGGCTCGGAAGCAAGCGCTCTTGCAATGGCAAGCTGCTGTTGCTGACCGCCTGAAAGGTCACCACCCTTTCTAATTCTGAACTTAGATATTACAGGAAAAAGAGAAATAACATTATCGGGCACTTTTGCCTTTTTGCCCTTAATAGTAAGTCCCAGATTAAGATTTTCTTCAACTGTCATCTGTGGAAAAATATCTCTTCCCTGTGGTACATAGCCTATACCAAGCTTTGCTCTTTCATAAGGCTTAAGTTTCATCATTTCCGTACCGTCAAGTTTAACAGAGCCCTTTGGAGTCTTTGTAAGACCCATAATTGATTTAAGTGTAGTAGACTTACCAACACCGTTTCTGCCTATAAGGGCAACTATTTTCCCCTTTGGCACATTTATTGTAAGGTCATTTATAATTTTACTTTCACCATAGTAAGCATCAAGTCCACTAATTTTCAGCATTTCTTTCACCGCCTCTGCCAAGATAAACCTTTTGTACGGTTTCGTCACTTAATACGGAATCCACATCGCCCTCCATAAGCACCTTGCCTTCGTGCATTACCGTAACTCTGTCGGAGTAAATCTTTACAAATTCCATATCGTGCTCAACTACGATAACCGTACAGTTTTCTTTTATTTTTTTTAGTATCTCACCGGTTTTATATGTTTCAGGCTTACCCATACCGGCAACAGGCTCATCAAGCATTATAACCTTAGGCTTTTGTACAAGAAGCATACCTATTTCAAGCCACTGCTTTTGTCCATGGGCAAGATTTTTTGCAAGAATATCTTTTTTATCCTTTAAATCAATCATTTCAAGAATTTCATCAATCCTTTTAAGCTCCTCCTTGGTAGCCTTTGCAAAAATAGATTCAAAAACCTTTCTTCCGTTTTTAAGGGAAAGCTCCATATTATCCTGAACCGTAAGATTTGTAAATACTGATGGTACCTGAAACTTTCTTCCTATGCCAAGACCTACAATTTTATATTCCTTTGTACCTGTAAGCTGAATACTTTTGCCCTCTGAAGGATAATACATTACTTTTCCTGCCGTAGGCTTAGTCTTGCCGCATATAATATCAAGAAGTGTAGTCTTGCCTGCACCATTGGGACCTATAAAGAAATGTATTGTATTTTCCTTAACGTTAATATCCACATCGGTAAGTGCTTTAAAGCCATCAAAGGAAACGGAAATTTTATCAAGTTTTATAATAGTTCTATCAGACATTTGCAGCACTTCCTTCCTTTAATTTTTTTGCAGTCAGTTTTTCAAATAAATCAGATACAAAGCCTACAATACCCTTTCTGAAAAAGAGAATAACTACAGTAAAGAATATACCTATAATATACTGCCATACATCAGGAAAAGCTGAACTGATGCTAAATTCACAGCCTGAAACAAGTATTGCACCTATAACCGCACCTATAAGTGAGCCTCTGCCTCCAACTGCAACCCATATTACCATTGATACAGAAAAGGCAATGGTCATTTCAGATGTTGAAATAGAATTATTAAGATTTACATATATAGCACCTGCAACAGCAGCAAAAAGAGCTGAAAGAACATAAATAAAGGTCTTAAAGCTGCTTACACAATAGCCTGAGAAATATGTTCTGTTTTCACCATCTCTTATTGCAATAAGTATTTTGCCAAACTTAGTGCTTAAAAGAAAGGCAGAAAAAGCATAAACAAGCACTAAAGCTATAAGGGCGGCATAAAATAAAATTCTGACATTTGACTGGTCATAATAGGAACCGATAATAGTATCAATACCGGTTATACCGTTTGTACCGTTTGTATATGGCTGCAAACCATTAAAAAGTGTATACATAGCCCATGTAAGCGCCTGTGAAATAATTGAAAAATATACACCTCTTACCCTGTTTTTAAATGTAAAGTAACCAATAACAGCAGCAAGAAGGCTTGGTATAATCACAATAAGTATAAGAGATACAGGAAGATTTAAAAAAGGCTTCCAAAACCATGGTAAATCAGTAAAGCCGCCTCTTTGCATAAAGTCTGTTATTTTTCCTCCTGTTTTTTGCATTAGAAGATACATAGCCATACCATAGCCTCCAAGGCAAAAATAAATACCGTGTCCAAGACTGAGTATGCCGGTATAACCCCAAATTAGATCAAGACCTATTGCCACAATGGCAAATGTAATGTATCTGCCGTATCTTACAATACTTGATGACTTTAAAATACCCATATCAGTAAAGAAAGGTACTAAGGCAAGTAAAATCACTACTATTGTAAAAACAATGTTTTTTGCATTCTTTCTAAAAAAATTCATACACTACACCTCCTACTCATCAAGTGTCCTGCTCTTTATAGCAAAAAGTCCCTGTGGTTTCCACTGTAAGAAAACAATAACAAGAATAAGTACAAGGAACTTTGCTATTGATGCTGATGTAAGAGTTTCAATGGTAACATTTGAAAGACCTATAATTCCTGCACCGGTAAATGTACCTATAAGTTTGCCTACACCGCCAAGTACAACTACCATAAAAGTATCAACAATATACTTTGTACCCAGTGAAGAATCAATAGAAAAGAGTAATGATATTGAACAGCCTGCAACACCTGCAAGACCTGAACCTATACCAAATGTAATACAATCCATAACCTTTGTGTTAATACCAAGACATTGCGCCATACTTCTGTTTTGCATAGTTGCTCTCATTTTTGCACCAAAGTTTGTTCTGTACATTAAAAACCAAATTCCTGCCAAACATATAACCATTACAAAAATTATAAACAATCTTACGTATGAAAAGCCGGTTGTGCCTCCAATGCTGCCCTGTAAAAAGCCGGGTGCCTTAACATTAACAGGCTGTGCACCGAATATGGAACGTGCTGCCTGCTGAAGTACAAGAGATACACCCCACGTAGCAAGAAGGCTGTCTATTTCTCTGCCATAAAGCCTTGATATTACAAGTCTTTCAAGTATAACACCTATTAAAAAGGCAACTGCAAAGGATGCAAATAAAGAAACTATATAATAAAGGTCAAAAACCTTTTCAGAAAAATTTTTACTGAATATATCCTGTACCAGATATGTCGTATATGCCCCTATCATAATAAATTCACCGTGAGCCATATTTATAACTCTCATAAGTCCAAATGTAATGGCAAGCCCCAGTGCCGTAAGAAGCAATATTGATGATGTACTGATACCGTTAAATATCATTGTTGCTATATCCATAGTTCCACTTCCTTTATAAACAAATAAACAGGCGGCAGGAATAATGCCGCCCGTAAATATAAACCAATATTTTAATTATTATTCAAGTGGCTGTAAATTAGCCGCAACAGCCCAATCGTAAGTAGTTAAGTATGGATCAGGTTCTACAGGAGCATCTGTTGCCTTTACTTCATTAATTGTACCATCAGCAGAGATCTTACCGATTCTTACAGTCTTTGAAATATGCTGATTTTCAGCATTTACAACAACCAACCCCTCAGGAGCCTGGAACTCAGTACCGCCAGCAGCTTCCCTTACAGCATCCACATCAAAGCTGCCTGCCTTTTCACAAGCTGCCTTCCATAAATATACACCAATATAAGCTGCTTCTACAGGGTCAGATGTAACTCTGTCCTCACCAAACTTAGCCTTATATGCTGCTACAAACTTTTCATTTTCAGGAGTATCTGTTGTCATATAATAATTCCAAGCCACAAGGTGACCGTCAAGAAGATTTGCACCAATTGAATTAACTTCTTCCTCAGCAATAGAGAATGACATTGTCATTACATCATTTGATGTAACTCCCGCATCTGCCAACTGCTTAAAAAAGGCTACATTTGAATCACCATTTAATGTATTGATTACAACATCGGGCTGCTTTGACTTAATATCAGCAATTATTGTCTGGAAATCTGTATGACCCATTGGTACATACTGTTCTGCAACAGTTTCAAGACCTAACGCTGAAATCTGTGCCTTTGCAATCATATTAGCAGTCTGTGGGAAAACATAGTCAGAGCCTAAAAGATAAAATGTCTTATATCCCATATCTTCTGCACAGTACTCAATAGCAGGAACAGCCTGCTGGTTAGGCGCAGCACCCATATACATAATATTAGGTGATGATTCCATACCTTCATACTGAACAGGGTACCATAATAAAGCATTGTTTCCTTCAACAACAGGCTTAACAGCCTTTCTTGATGCTGATGTCCAACAACCGAAAATTGTTACTACCTCATCATCCTGAATTAACTTCTGTGCCTTTTCAGCAAACTTTGATGGTTCTGAAGCACCATCTTCTTCAACAGCCTCAATCTGCTTACCTAAAACGCCTCCGGCAGCATTTATTTCTTCAATAGCAAGAAGCTCTGCGTCTCTTACTGATGTTTCAGAAATTGCCATTGTACCTGAAAGGGAATGTAATAAACCAACTTTAACAGTTTCTCCATCAGCAGAGGCGCTGTCACCTTCACTGCTTGTAGCAGTATCACTGCCACTACCACAGGCTGTCAATGAACTCATAACCACTACACCTGCAACAATTAATGCTAACTTTCTTAATAATTTACTCTTCATTTTGTTTCCTCCTTTTTGAAATAAAAAAAGGTGTTTAGGTTATATCTTAAAAGATACACTCTAAACACCCTTGTTTATTCCCATTATTTGAATATGATTTTTTTGTTTAATTCAAAATTTCATATCTTGCTCACGATTATATCAAGTTTTAATATATTTGTCAACTACTTTTTGCAAGTTTTTTTATATTAAATTTCATTTTTGCGTTTCATATACCCAATACTTTTAATTTCATCGGATATTTGCCCCAAACTTTCAGAAGACTTTCCCAACACCCTTACTACAATATATCTCCTGTCATTTTCACTTATTCCAAAGGGTATATTATAATCATCAAATATATTTTCAATATCATCATAAATATTTATATTACATATAACCATACTAAGAAGATGAGTATAGCCCTCATAAATGCCAATACCCTTCATATTCATTTCAGAAGGAGTAAAACGGCTGTTATCCATATAGGACAAACTTCCACTCTCATAAATTTTAACAATAGAGTGATAATATTTGTAGTCAAAGCACTCACCTCTTGCAACTCTGCCTCCCGTAAGTATATCGGAATATATAAATATCGATGAGCTGTCCTTTAAATTCACCGTTATGATATTATTAAAAGCAGAATTAGCATAGGGTATTGTAGGAAGAGGATTGTATATAAAAAAACTGTTTTTAGCCACGGTAATGTCAATAGCTCTTGCAGCCTCACCCTTTTCCATCTTGTGTATTTTTTCAAAAGACTGCGAATATACTTCCCCGGCAGAACAAGCCTTAACATTAATACTTATTTTCTGACAGTCACCCTCCATAATCCCCGGAGATGCCGACATTTGAAGTATACGCATTAACCCTTTTTCATAAAAAGGCTTCATAACTTTAAAAGGGGGAGTAAAATATACATCACTTAACAAAGTTCTGCCCTCTCTGCTCTCTATTTCCATATTCAGTTCAGAAAGCCTTCCATATCTGTTATCCATATTACTCCATTCCCTCAAGCATTACATTTTCCTTTATCCACTTTACTATAGAGTCTACACCCTTATCCTCTATTATGTTTGTAAATACAAAAGGTCTTTTACCTCTCATTTTCTTGCTGTCTCTTTCCATAACAGAAAGATCAGCACCTACATAAGGTGCAAGATCAATTTTATTAATAACAAGAAGGTCACTTCTTGTTATACCGGGACCACCTTTTCGTGGTATTTTGTCACCTTCTGCAACATCAATTACAAATATGGTAGCCTCTACAAGCTCAGGCGAAAATGTTGCAGACAAATTATCTCCGCCGCTTTCAATAAACATAAGCTCAATGTCGGGAAATCTCTCCATAAGCTCATCAACAGCCTCTAAATTCATTGAGGCGTCTTCTCTTATGGCAGTATGGGGGCAGCCCCCTGTTTCAACACCTATAATTCTTTCCTTTGGAAGTACGGAGTTCTTGCATAAAAACTCTGCGTCCTCCTTTGTATAAATATCATTTGTAATTACACCAATACTGTAATCAGATGACAGCTTTCTTGTAAGTATTTCAATTAAGGCAGTTTTACCTGAACCAACAGGTCCTGCCACGCCAATTTTTACATAACTCATTATTGTTAACTCCTTTTTATGACATATAAAGCCTTGAATAAAGCCTTTCGTGCTCCATACACCTTATATCAAAAGCAGGTGCAGAGGCACAAAACTCCCCTTCATCCATATTCATAACATCTTTTACGATTTTCTCCATTAAATCAAAGCTTTCATAAAGCATTTTTTGTCCTTTGCTCTGGCTTAAAGGCACTGTTTTTACACAGTTTGTAATCATTGCAGAGCACTGGGCATATATGTATGTGGTAAGAGCACTTTCAATATCAATTTCGACAGCCCTGCAAACCACACCATAGGCAATGGAATGGTGCTTGTTTGTATAATTCAAAGCTGCATATTCATCAAAATAATTTTTGTCAGCTTTAACTTTACAGCTTTTAAGTGTTTTTATAAACCTTGATCCAAGTTTTATTGATGCAATCCTTATTTCCTTAGGTGACTTTGATGCTGTCATAATTTCATCAAGTTCTTTAAGTTTTGATAAATTATCGGCATTTTCGTAAGCAAGCCGTACTCCCAATAGCTCCGTGCTTTTAAGGCTGTATTTAAGTCTGTTATCTATATATTCCCTTATGTCATCATCATTTTTTAATATATCCTTTTGTATATAGGTTTCAAGACCGTAGGAATGGGAATATCCGCCTATGGGAAATAAAGCATCATTAATTTGTAAAAGCAAAAATTCTTTATTAAACATAAATCACCTTTAATGTGTATGATTATTTACAGTTGAGGATATAGCTTTGTCAAAGTTAAGTTTCCGGATCTTTTTTTCAGCCCTTACCCTTACACATTCTCCATTCTTGTGTTTGTGTATTTTTTTAAGCATTTCAAGCATAGGCTCATTGTAAGGTGTTATAAACTCCATATCACTGTCACCATAAAAAAGAGCAGCGTGTCTGTTGCCTATTTCATAGCAAAGCTTGGGAACAAGGCATATGTCCTCTGCCCTTGCCACAATAACCTCACAAGGCGGAATATTTACTACAATAACCATATCTTCATCGGCATAAATAACATCGTCCTGCTTAAGTCCTTTTGTTAAAATATCATTGTCAAATCTTATACCTATTTCTCTTCCTGAATGGGTAACCTTTTTATGAAGCTTTTTAAAAGCCTCGTGCCATTCAATATCAACATAATCATAGGAAAGATTTTTAAACTTATCTTCCTTTAAATTTCCTAAAACTTTTTCACATATCATTTTCAATTCTCCTTTAGAATAAGCTGTACATCTGTGTAAGAGGCAGCCTTTTTGCAGGCTCTGAAGTTATTTCAACACCATCGACAGTTACCTTATAGGTTTCAGGGTCAACCTTTATTTCAGGTGTACTGCTGTTCAGCTTCATATCCGCCTTTGTTATATTTCTGCAATTTTTGACAGACACCACAGTTTTTTCAAGTCCCAGCTTTTCCTTAATATTATCTTCCATAGCAGCCTTTGACACAAATGTAAGGCTTGTATTATATTTTGCCTTGCCATGAGCAGCAAACATAGGCTGATACATAACAGGTTGTGTTGTTGGAATTGAGGCATTGGCATCACCCATTTTAGATGCAATAATCATACCGCCCTTTATGATAATATCAGGCTTTATACCAAAAAACGCAGGGTTCCATATAACAAGGTCAGCAAACTTTCCAACTTCAACAGAACCCACATAATCTGCTACTCCATTTGTAATTGCAGGATTTATTGTATATTTTGCAATATATCTTTTAACTCTGAAATTATCATTACCTTTACTATCCTCAGGCAAAGGTCCTCTTTCTTCCTTCATTTTGTGGGCAGTCTGCCATGTTCTTGTAATAACCTCGCCTATTCTTCCCATAGCCTGAGAATCGGAGCTCATCATTGAAAAAATACCCATATCATGTAAAACATCCTCTGCTGCTATTGTTTCCGGTCTTATTCTGGAATCGGCAAAGGCAACATCTTCGGGAATTTTGTTATCAAGATGATGGCAAACCATAAGCATATCCAAATGCTCATCAATAGTATTTTGAGTAAAAGGCATAGTCGGATTAGTGGATGAAGGCAATATGTTTGAAAAGCCTGCTGCCTTTATAATATCGGGAGCGTGACCGCCTCCCGCACCCTCTGTATGGAATGTATGTATTGTTCTGCCTCCTACTGCCTCTATAGTATCTTCAACACAGCCGGCCTCATTAAGAGTATCCGTATGTATTGCAACCTGTACATCATACTTATCCGCGGCTGTTAAAGCCGCATCAATAACGGCAGGAGTTGCGCCCCAGTCCTCGTGAATTTTAAGCCCCATTGCACCTGCCTCAATCTGTTCTTCAAGAGGTGCTGTTGTACCGCAGTTGCCCTTGCCCATAAACCCTAAATTCATAGGATATTCCTCTGCCGCCAAAAGCATTTGCTGAATATTCCATGGACCGGGAGTGCAGGTAGTTGCATTAGTACCGTCAGCAGGACCTGTACCGCCGCCAATCATAGTTGTTATGCCTGAATAGAGAGCACAGTCTACCTGCTGAGGACAAATAAAATGAATATGAGAGTCAATACCTCCCGCTGTTACAATCATACCTTCACCGGCAAGAGCCTCAGTTGATGCACCAACAGTCATTCCGGGAGTAACATTTTCCATAATATCAGGATTACCTCCATGACCGATAGCTGATATTTTGCCGTTTTTAATTCCTATATCCGCCTTATATATACCTGTATAATCCACAATTAAAGCATTTGTAATAATAAGATCCAAATCGCCCTCAGCAGATGTTGAATTAACACTTTGTCCCATACCGTCCCTTAATGTTTTTCCACCGCCAAACTTTGCTTCGTCGCCGTACACCGTGTAATCCTTTTCAACTTCAATAATAAGGTTTGTATCAGCAAGTCTTACCTTATCACCTGTTGTTGGACCATACATCATTGCATATTTTTCACCGCTTATTTTTGACATTATAAAACCTCCCTGTCTGACACAAAGCCTTTTTCCAAAGCTTTATCGCAAGCTGCCTTTTTCGTAACAGCAGAGCAATAACCGCAGGTTAAATTATTAAGTCCGAATATTCTTTTTCTGCCTGCAATTTCAACTAATGTAACTGTCTTTTCCTCTCCGGGCTCAAATCTTACTGCCGTACCTGAGGGAATATCAAGCCGCATACCGTATGTCTTTTCCCTGTCAAAGCTCAATAGCTTGTTTACCTCAAAAAAGTGGAAGTGTGAGCCTACCTGAACAGGTCTGTCACCAATATTTGTAACTGTCACTTCTACAGTTTTTCTTCCTGTATTTAATTCTATATCTCTTTCCTTAGCCATTATTTCGCCTATTTTCATATATAACAACCTCCTTATTTAATAGGATTATGCACAGTTACAAGCTTGGTTCCGTCAGGAAAAGTTGCCTCTACCTGCACTTCGTGTACAAGGTCAGCTACTCCATCCATAACGTCCTCCTTAGTAAGGAGCTTTGTGCCCAGCTGCATAAGCTCTGCCACAGTTTTTCCATCCCTTGCAAGCTCTAAAAGCTCAGAGCTTATATATGCCACTGATTCAACGTAATTTAATTTAAGCCCTCTGCCTCTCCTCTCCTTTGCAAGATTACCTGCAAGGTGAAGCATAAGTTTTTCCTGTTCCTTTGGATTTAATCTCATTCCATTACCTCCCACAAAAAAATAAAGGACACCTAAATATAGGCGTCCTTACCATTTTATATACATTAGTATATAACATAAAGCCAATTAAAGCAAGTATAAATTTTTACTTTTAAATATATTTATTTATCAATCCTGATTTCCTCTGCCGCCTTAACCATATTTTTAAGGCTTGGTACAGTTTCTGCAACGCCTCTTGTTTTAAGACCGCAGTCAGGATTTACCCATAGCTTTTCAGCAGGTATTTTATCAAGCATTTTATAAAGAGCAGACTTTATTTCCTCAACTGATGGTATTCTTGGAGAGTGTATGTCATATACACCCGGTCCAACTTCCGTTCTAAAATTATTTTCTTTTAATGAATTGAGTATCTGCAAATCAGAGCGAGATGCTTCGAATGTAATTACATCAGCATCCATATTGTCAATAGCAGGAATAATATCCGTAAATTCACTGTAGCACATATGAGTATGAATCTGTGTTTCTGCTTTCACTCCGCTATGTACTAATCTGAATGCAGGTATTGCCCAATCAAGGTAGTCACTTTGCCAATCAGATTTTCTAAGGGGCAGTTTTTCTCTTAATGCTGCTTCATCAACCTGAATAATATTTATACCATTTGCCTCTAAGTCAAGAACTTCATCACGAATAGCCAAAGCAATTTGATAAGCACTTTCCTTTAATGATATATCTTCTCTTGGGAATGACCAGTTAAGAATTGTAACAGGTCCTGTAAGCATACCTTTCATAGGCTTTTTAGTAAGACTTTGAGCATACACTGACCACTCCACGGTAATAGGTCTTTCTCTTGAAATATCACCCCATATTATCGGAGGCTTAACACAACGTGTTCCATAGGACTGTACCCATGCTTTTTCCGTGAATATATAACCTTTTAGGTTTTCTCCAAAATATTCAACCATATCATTTCTTTCATATTCCCCATGAACAAGTACATCAATGCCTATTTCCTCCTGTAAGGCTATGCACTGTGCTATTTTCTGCCTGTTAAATTCAACATACTGTTCATTTGTAATTTTACCTTTACGGTATTCGGAACGGTTTGACTTAACATCGGCTGTCTGTGGAAATGAACCTATTGTAGTTGTAGGAAACAATGGCAGGTTAAAAGTCTTTTTCTGTATTTTTTCCCTTTCATTAAATTCAGGCAGTCTTACAAAATCCTCAGCTTTAATATTATTAACACGATTTTTCACTTTTTCGTCATCACAGTCACGCTTAAACGCAAAAAGTGCATTATTCTTTCTGTAAGCTTCAGTTTCCTCATCATCAGATGCAATAGACTTTAAATCTTTTAATTCTGACAGTTTTTCCTCTGCAAAAGCAAAGTATTTTACATATTTTTCTTCAAGGCTTGTTTCATTTTTTAATGTATAAGGAATATGTAATAATGAACAGGATGTACTTATTACTACTTCACCACAATTATTTTCAAGCTCCTTTATTGTTTCAATTGTTTTAGCATAATTATTTTTCCATATGTTTTTTC
>DBGCRA010000192.1:0-13939 GCA_048359195.1 Candidatus Gallispira sp. | reverse complement strand
ACAACTGTTGTTTTTGTAACTCACGATATTGAAGAAGCAGTTTTTCTTGCTACAAAAATTTATGTTATGAGTGCAAGACCGGGTACGGTTAAGGAAGAAATACCTGTATATCTTCCTTATGACAGAACTCTTGATTTAAAAGATACAGAAGAATTTATAAAGCTTAGACGAGAGGTAAATGGTTTAATTCATAATGACGAAATATAAATTTTTAATAAGTTATTATTAAATGTACTGTAATAACCACATTATGCGGAAAATATCAATTGCGTATAATAGGTTTCATATAAAATTTATAAAAAGGAGTGATCTTAATGAAAAAGATAATTTCATTATTTATGGCATTAATTATGTCAGCTATGTTACTTACAGGCTGTGGCGGCAGCGGTTTCGGTGGAGAAGGTGATAATGCAGCAGGTCAAAGTGAAGCATCGGCAGCAGGTGCGGTAGGCACAAAAGAAAATCCCTTTAAGCTTGGTGTAAGCCCAATGTCAGGATGGTATGCATGGTATGGTGTTGAAGGCACAGGTATTTTTGAAGCAAATGATGTTTATGTAGATATTAAATTTTTCCCTGTTTACAGTGATTCGCTTACTGCTTTTAATTCAGGTCAGCTTGACGGTATTTGTATTGCCGCCTCTGATGCCATTGCACCTTACAATGAAGGCATCGGTTTTAAAATTGTGGCTGTAAATGATAATTCTGCCGGTGCAGATGCTCTTGTGGTTCACGACGATTCCATTAAGAGTGTAACAGATCTGAAGGGTAAAAGTGTTGCTACAGAGCTTGGTACTTTAGAGCATATGTATTTATTAAAAATTCTCAATGACAATGGTATGACTATTGATGATGTAAATTTTGTTAATATGACAATAAATGATGCAGGTCCTGCTTTTATTGCAGGCAGTGTTGATGCAGCAGTTTTATGGGAACCTACTCTTTCAATGGCTGTTGAGGGAGGCGGCAAAGTTCTTTGCAGTACAGAAACTGAGCCCGGTCTTATTCCCGATACCCTGGCTGTAAGAGATGAAGTAATTGCAAAGTATAAAGATGCTGTTCAGGCTGTTGTTAATTCCTGGTTTGATGGTGTGGAAAAGCTAAACTCAAGAGATAATGACTTTATGAAGGCTATTTATACAGGGGCTGAACTTTCAGCAGAGGATTATGAAACTATGCTTAATGGTGTAACAATTTTTGATAAGGCTATGAATGAAACTACCTTTGCTGATGGCAGCGACTATGTTTCTTTGCCATATACTGTTGAAAAAAGTGCTGAGTTTTTATTGAGTGTAGGTATGATAGACAAAATGCCTGAAAATGTAAAGTCTATTGTAGATGATACATTTATTAAAGGTGCAAAATAATTACCCGTTCTAAAAAGCTGCTGACTTGATTGTTGGCGGCTTTTTTATTGTACTGCAATTACATTTTCTTTTTAATTTATTTGGTTTGTATAATTAAATTATTTTTGATTTCTCCATACATTGCACCTCCAATAATTAAAGCAGCACCTATTATCTGAACAGGCAGTTTTCCTATTGATGAAAAATAGTAAAAATCCATTAAAATAAATTGGCTGCTGAGCATACAGCAGTTTTTTGTTGCAATAATATAAAATATGATGTACAATAAATTTAGTTAGTTAAATGAAAAGGGAAAAAGCTATGAACTATAAAATAGTAATAGAATATGAGGGTACACGCTACAATGGCTGGCAAAGGCAGGTGTCAACGCCCAACACAATTCAGGGAGTAATTGAGGATGCCATAAAGGCTGTGACGGGAGAAAGGGTTGAAATAAACGGCTCCGGAAGAACTGATGCAGGTACTCATGCCATGGGTCAGGTGGCGAATTTTAAGCTGGAAAATGAATGTTATGATATTATGAACAGGTTAAATGACGAGCTTCCCTCAGATATAAGAATTTTAAGCTGTGAAAAAGTCAATGACAGATTTCATGCCAGACTTAATGCCATAGGAAAAACCTATTGCTACAAAATAGATATAGGCAGAAAGGCTAATGTTTTTACAAGGAGAACGGTAAATCATTTTAATTATAGCCTTGATATTGGGGCTATGAAAAGGGCAGCGGATTTACTTACAGGCACTCACGATTTTAAGTCCTTTTGCTCAAATAAGAGAACTAAAAAATCCACTGTAAGGACAATATATTCTATTAATATAGAGGAAAGAGGCACTGAAATTACATTTACTTATAAGGGTGACGGCTTTCTCTACAATATGGTAAGAATACTGACAGGTACAATTATAGAAGTGGGAATGGGTAAAATAAATGTTAATGATATAAATGAAATTATTGAGGCTAAGGACAGAAGCAGGGCAGGAATGACAATGCCTCCCCGTGGACTTACTCTTGTAAATGTAGAATATTAGGAGGAAAAGAAAATGGAGAACTTTTACAAAAAAATCAGAGCAAGAAGTGATGAAAAGCCAAGACTTATGACAATTATTGTTGCGCTTTTTTATTTCCTTATAGGTATGGGATTTACGGGAATTAAGCTTGAAAGCAATATTACAATGTTTATATCCTGTATTCTTTGCCTTTATATGGCATCTCTTGTTTATGCCATAGTCAAGGGAAATATTGTCAAGGCAATACTTAACTGCACATTGTTTTTTGCTTTTGGTGCTTTATTTAAGTATATGGCGGTTATGAGTGTGCTTACGCTTTTGGATTTAGGCTTTGCTTTTGTAATGTTTGTGGTGTTTTTTGGAGTTGGTCTTTTGATGGGTCATTTTTGGTATGGCAGATACATAGATAAATAGATTAATTGTTGAAAAATATACTAAATTGTGTTAAGCTAATCTTATAAAGAGATTATTATTCTTGAGGTGAACGTAATGAAAAAGATTAAGGTAATGAGCATTTTTGGCACAAGACCGGAGGCAACTAAAATGGCGCCTCTTATTAAGGCTATGGATAAGTGTGATGAAATTGAGCAGATTGTATGTGTTACGGCACAGCACAGAGAAATGCTTGATCAGGTACTTGAAATATTTGATTTGCACCCTGATTATGATTTGGATATTATGACACAGCGTCAGACGCTTACAAGTATTACAACAAAGGCTTTAACAGGACTTGAGGAGGTTATGGGTGAGGCAAAGCCTGATTTGGTGCTTGTGCATGGAGATACTACAACAACATTTGCAGGTGCTCTTGCTGCTTTTTATAGTGGAATTAAGCTTGGTCACGTTGAGGCAGGTTTGAGAACATATGATAAAACTCAGCCTTTCCCTGAGGAAATGAACAGAGTGCTTACAGGTCATATGGCAGATTTGCACTTTGCTCCAACACCTCTTGCCAAGGAGCATTTATTAAAAGAAAATATTAGTGATGAGGGCATATTTATAACAGGCAATACTGCTGTTGACTGCTTAAAGCATACTATTACAGATAACTTTAAGTTTGACCTTGAGGAGCTTAATAATATTGATTATAAAAACAAGAGAGTTATAACAATGACGGCACACAGGCGTGAAAACCTTGGTGAGCCTCTTGAAAATATTTGCAGAGCTGTTTTAAGGCTTGTTGAGGACTATGAGGATGTTGAGGTTGTTTATGCAGTACACTTTAACCCTGCTGTAAGAGAGGTTGCAAACAGAATTCTTGGCAATCACGGCAGAATACATCTTGTTGACCCTCTTGATATTGTTAATATGCATAACCTAATGAATTTGAGCTATCTTGTAATGACAGACAGCGGCGGATTGCAGGAGGAAGTGCCTTCAATGGGTAAGCCTGTTCTTGTATTGAGAAATGTAACCGAAAGACCTGAAGGTGTTGAAGCAGGCACTCTCAGGCTTGCAGGTGTTAATGAAGATGAAATTTATGCTCAGGCTAAGGAGCTTCTGGATAATAGGGAAAGCTATGACAAAATGGTGGCGGCTAAAAATCCTTTCGGCGACGGATATGCTGCTGAGAGAATTGTTGAGGCTATACGTTATCATTTTGGTTTTAGACAGGACAGACCTGAGGACTATTAATCGCATGTGAGATAGACTCCCACCTCTATAGGTGGTGAGCAAAGCAAACTTTTAAATCGGTGGGAGTACAATCTCCCCATCCGATTAATGCTCCGCAAGGATGTGCACGAATTTGGAAAGGAATATGTTGGCTAAAGCCAACCCAAATTCGGCATCAATGCTTGACGGAGCAAGCATTGAAAAAAATAAACAAAGGCTTGTTGACTTTGTCAGCAGGCTTTTTGTGTTTATGTCGAATTTAAGAAGGGGATTTTATGTATAATCTGGATTTTAATATTCTGACTTTTTGTCTTATATTTTATATTTACTGCTTTTTGGGCTGGTGTTTTGAAAGTACCTATGTATCATTAAAAAACGGAAAAAGGTGGGTAAACAGAGGCTTTATGAAAGGTCCCTTTTTGCCTATATATGGCTCTGGCGCTGTTATAATTTTATTTGTTACAGTACCTGTTATGTTTAGTCCGTTATTGGTTTATGTTATGTCTGTTTTTGCAGCAACTGCTCTTGAATTGATAACGGGTATGGTAATGGAGAAATTATTTAAAATTAAGTATTGGGATTACAGCAATAATTTTTTGAATTATAAAGGTTATATTTGTTTAGAATCAAGCATTGCTTGGGGATTTATGGGGCTTCTCGTTACTTATATTATAAATGAGCCCATAGCAAATTTTATTAATTCCGTAAATACAGTATATCTTGCAGGTATTACTGTTATAATTACCGCTCTGTTTGTATATGACTTTGTTGTTTCTTTCAGAGAGGCTTACGATTTAAGGTCAATGATATTGGATAATGAAAAACTTATGAAGGAAATTAATGAAATTAAGGTAAATATTGCGGTGGCAGTGGGAGATGCAAATTATAAGAAGGATGAGCTTGTTGCAGAGATTAAGGAAAAAATCGATACGGCTTTATCTTATACTGAAATTGATGATTATATATTAGAAAAAATTGAAGAGCTTAAAAAACTTGAAATTGCAGATTATATTGAGTTGTGGAAGGAAAAATCCAATGCTCTTAAAGAGAGAATAGAAAATGTGGATTTAAAGAAAATTGCTATTTTAAAGAGAAATCCTACGGCTAAATCAAGGTTTGGCTTTGTAAGAGAAATCAGGGAGTTTGTTAAGAAAAAATAGGTGATTATTTATGATATATACATTTACATTAAATCCAAGTCTTGACTATATAATGGAAATTGACGATTTAAGGTTAGGGGAAATTAACAGAAGTAAATCTGAAATTTTAAGAGTGGGCGGAAAGGGAATTAATGTTTCAAAGTTTTTAAATGACCTTGGAACCAAAAGCATTGCCTGCGGGTTTGCGGCAGGAACAGTAGGCAATACCATAATTTCCGAGCTTAAAAGAGAAGGTATTGAGAATATTTTTGTAAATGTTAATGGCTGTTCCAGAATAAATGTTAAGCTTGCATTTAAAAATGAAACGGCAATTAATGGGAAGGGATGCAGTGCAAGTTTAAAGGACATTGACACTTTGTTAAAACTTATCAAAACAAATAAAGATGATTATATTGTGCTTTCGGGCTCTGTATGCAGCGGACTTGACAGCAATACTTATGCTTATATTATGGAAAAATCAGAGGGCAGATTTGTTGTAGACGCGGAAAAAGCTCTTTTAACCAATACACTACAGTATAAACCATTTTTAATAAAGCCTAATCATATTGAGCTTGGAGAAATATTTGGCTGTGATATAGATGGTTTTGACTCTGCTGTCCGGTATGGTAAGGTGCTTTGTGATATGGGTGCGGAAAATGTAATTGTGTCAATGGGTAAAATGGGTGCGGTGTTTGTAAACAAAAATTCAGAATATATCAGGAAGGCAAATAAGGTTGATGTAAAAAATACTGTAGGTGCAGGTGATACTATGGTGGCAGGGTTTGTGCACAGTTTGGTTAATGGCAGAGGTTTTGATGAAAGTCTTGATTTTGCCTCCGAGCTTGCGGAAATGAAAATTTCACAGCTATAAAAATGGGCTGTTGCAAAATAGTTTCATATTTTGCAACAGCCCATTTATTATTCTGCTGATTTTTTCTGCACAATAGCCGCAACTTTTTTCTTTATTCTTTGAAGAGCATTGTCAATACTTTTTTCATCTTTATTCATTAATACGGCAATTTGTGTATAGCTTCTTCCTCTAAGATAATAGCTTAAAACTTCCTGTTCCATTTTACTCAGGCTTTTTAATATTTCCTTTTCGAGGATTTTAAGGTTTTCTTTGCCTATTACTTCATCTTCCGGATTTCCGCCGCTTTTGCTTAAAAAGTCAAGGTATGTATAATCCTCATCTCCATTTGTGACAGGGCTGTCCATAGAAATTGAAGTATTAAGGGGTATGTGTTTCTGTCTGCCGGCAGCTTTTATGGCGGTTATTATCTGTCGGTTTATACAAAGCTCTGCAAAAGAAACAAAGCTTGCCTCCTTATCAGGCTTGTAATCTCTTATTGCCTTATAAAGTCCTACCATACCCTCCTGTATAACGTCTTCTTTATCTGCGCCAAATATAAAGTAACCTCTTGTTTTTTTTCTTATAAGGCTTTTGCACTTGTAGTTTATAAGATAGTCAAGAGCCAGACTGTCATTTTGATTTTGCACAAGGCTTACAAGCTCTTCATAGCCCATATTTGTATATTTTTCCACTTCTTCACCTCTTTCGTCTTAGTTGCTCCAAAAATAATGCAGCTTCGCTGTCAAGATTATCAATAAGCATATTGTTTTTGACAGGCTTAAATTCGTGTATTTTTTCAGAAATTGCCTTGTTGTTTGCATTTACCTCCAGATATAAATCTCTTGCAGACATTCTCAAAGCTCCCTGGCTCATAATTATAACCTGTTCAAGTCCGTCGGAGGTGGCTACGGTTACATTGCAGTTTTTTATAAGCTCGTGGGTAGTTCTTTCTATATACTGATCCGCAGTTTCCGCTTCTCTTGTATGTACAACATAAATATCCCCTTCTTTAATAACAGAGCCTTTGCCTCCTTCAACTTTATAGGCATCAAATACTAAAATAAGGTTCATTTTTTTAGTGCCCTGATAGTTACAGAGTTGATTGATAAGGCTGTTTTTTGCTGCCTCAAGGCTTTCTTCAGCCAGCTTTTTAAGCTCGTCCCAGGCAAATATTATGTTGTATCCGTCTACAAGTAAATAATCTTTGCTTTTCATTTTTGTTTCCTTCTGTTTAAATACTGTTAAACATAATTATAATAGATTTTTGTCACAATAACAATAGTTTTTTTATTTAAGATAAAGTTAAGATTTTATGTTGAAAAATAACTATGTTTATTTTATAATGAAGGAGGGAGTGATTTAAATGAAAATATCTCATTGGATAGCGGAAAATATGAATTTGCTTGAGTTTGAAAACGGGATTTATTTTATAATGAAAATTGTGCTGACATTTTTCAGCTTTTTTGTTGCAGCATTTCTTGTTAAATTATCAAAGAAAATTATATATAAGAGTTTTAATCGCTTTTCTATGGAAAGGCGGTCTGATACGGTAGCTTCACTCCTTTCCAGCTTCACAAAATATATTATTTATTTTGTTATTTTCTGTAATGTTCTTGTTATGTGGGGAATAAACATTACATCAATTCTTGCTCTTGGCGGTGCGGTTTCGGTTGCTGTAGGCTTAGGTGCTCAGGATATTGTAAAGGATATGATGGCAGGACTTTTTATAATAACGGAAAATCAGTTTGGTGTAGGTGACATTGTGGAGCTTAACGGATTCAGCGGTACAGTTGAGGCTATTGGCATAAGGACAACGAGAATAAGAAATGCTGACGGCAATGTACACATTGTACCAAACGGACAAATTTCCATAGTCACCAATATGAGCAAGGGCTTTAACAGAGCTGTTGTAGACATACCTGTTGCTTATGGAGAGGATATAGACAGAGTGTTTGCCGTATTGAAAAGTGAGTTTAAAAGAATATTTGACAACAAGCTTATTGAGGGTATTATAGATGAGCCTCAGGTGTGGGGTATAAATGAACTTGCTGACAGTGCCGTTGTCATAAGGGTTGTGTCAGACAGCGAAATAGGCGAAAACTGGAGAATTGAAAGAGAGCTTAGGAAATTTATTTTAAAGAGGTTTGAAAAGGAAAATATTGAAATTCCTTTCCCTCAGATTGTAGTACACAGTAAGGAGGACTAATATGGATATTCAGGTAGGAGATATTGTGACAATGAAAAAACAGCACCCCTGCGGCTCCAAAAACTGGAAAATACTTAGAATAGGCGCTGACTTCAGAATGGAATGCTGCGGCTGCGGACATACCGTTATGATCCCCAGAGTAAAGGCGGAAAAAAATATTAAGAATATTGAAAGACAGTAGAAAAAATGTTGTTTTTGTTGAATTAAATTTCAAAGTGTGTTACTATTAAGATAATAAATATTGGAGGTAAATAAAATGAGTTATAAGAAAGAATTTATTAAATTTATGTGTGAGGCCGGGGTTTTAACTTTTGGTGAATTTACACTTAAAAGCGGCAGAAAAGCACCTTACTTTATAAATACGGGAAATTATAAAACAGGCGAGCATATTGCAAAGCTCGGCAAGTTTTATGCTGAATGTATTAAGGAAAATAATGTTGATGCCGATGTATTTTTCGGTCCGGCATATAAGGGTATTCCTCTTGCCGTGTCTGCTGCCATTGCTCTTTATGAGGAAACAGGCAAGTCAGTAAACTATGCTTTTAACAGAAAGGAAGCTAAAGATCACGGTGAAGGCGGTGTTATTGTAGGTCATAAGTTTAAGGACGGTGACAAGGTAGCTGTAATTGAAGATGTTATTACAGCCGGCACAGCAATAAGAGAAACTTTGCCTATTCTTAAAAATGCGGCAGATGTAAGTGTTGAATGTGTTATTATTTCTGTTGACAGAATGGAAAAGGGAAAAGGAGAAAAGTCTGCTGTACAGGAGGTTTATGAAGAGTTTGGCATTAAAGTTTATCCTATTGTTACAGTGTGTGATATTATTGACTGTATTGAGGATGGTACTATTGACGGCAAAGATTATCTTAATGCTATGAAGGAATACAGAAAGAATTACGGTGTTGAATAAATGACATATATTTGTAAATATTTGTTATTTGCATATTAATCTTATTTCTGATACAATTAAATTATAATAAAATAGAGAGGTGTGAAAATATGAAAAAAGTAATTAGTATTTTACTGGCTTTAACAATGGTCATTTCGACTCTTGCCTTTTCAACAACGGCTTATGGAGTTGAATATGTATCTGTATACCTTAATGAGAAAGCTATTGACTTTCCCACAACAGATGCAAGACCACAGATTATTAACAACAGAACTTATGTTCCGGTAAGAAAGACCTGTGAGGCTCTTGGGCTTGAAATTGACTGGAATTCAAAGACCGAAACAATGACATTAACAAGAGATGGTGTGACTATTGCCCATACAATGCGTTCAAGTGTTGTATATGTAAACGGTGAGGCTGTTCAGTTTGATACTCCTTCAATTAATGCTAACAACAGAATTCTTATGCCAATCAGAATGATTGCGGAATCTATTGGTGCTACGGTAACATGGGATGATCCTACAAGAAGTGTACATATTACAACTACAGCAACCGTAGACAGCAGTAATGTTTCAAATGCAGTTGTAAACAAGGTTGAGGCATCTAAAACAGCTGCTGTTAAGGATGAAGAGATTATAATTACTGCTGTGTGCAGCAAGGAAACAACTTCCGTTAAGTTTATCAGAACAAATGATAATGAAGACATAGGCTCTGTATCAAAGTATACTGAAAACAAAGACGGAACCAGAACATTTACTACAGAGTATGATTGTGAAAATGGTACAGGCTCAGATGCAATATTTACTATTCAGGCAATACCGGGCATTGGTAAGAATTATAATGAGACAACATCTGCAACAAAAAGTGTAAGCTTTATGGTTTCAAGTGAAAGTACTGAAACTACAACCAAGTCAAGCTCAAGCAGCGGAAGCTATGAATCTGATTATATGGTAAGCTGTAAGCTTACAAGTGATGAGATTAAGACTGATGACTATGCAAGGTTTAAGGTTAAGACTACATCTGATGTTAAAAAGGTTAAGCTTTCTACCAATGCAAACAGCCAGTCTTCAGTAATTTCCGATTATGATGAAGATAGTGATGACAATAGAACATTTAACGGAAAGCTTCAGATGACTAAGGAGGGTGACTGGAAAGTTTATGTAACTCTATATGTATCAGGCGAATATGAGGAGGTATCAGAAACCTTTAAAGTAAATGTTGATGACAGTAACAAGTCAACAAGCGGTTCTGATGACCTTGAAATCATTGAAATGTGGACAAATAATGATTATGCATATAAGGGATATGAAACCACATTATATGTAAAGACAAGTACAGATGTTGACTATCTTGAGCTTTTAACTGAAGATCAGGATGAAGGCGAGGGCGTAACCACTCATTCAACTGCTGAAAAAAAGTCAAATTATTATTACTGGGAATTCAGTTTTACGGTTAAGCATACAGGTGATATGAAGTTTAAGCTTTTGGCTTTTAATGAAGACGGTGACTCTGTATCCGATACTTTTAAGCTGGAAGGCCGTTCAGTAAGTAAGTCCGAGCCGGCCGTACTTGAAATTGAACAGAAAACAAACTCACTTATTGTAGGTGAAGATGCTAAGTTTATTATTAAGACAACGGGCTGCGTGGACAGATTAAGAATTACAAGGGGTACATCAAGGTCAGTATATGATCAGGAAATAAAATCAACATCATCAACAGATAAAACTACTACAGTTACATTTGAAATTGATGATATCGATGCAGATTATTATATAACTGCATATAAAGATGACGATTATGATCGTATGAAGTTTAAGCTCAGCGGTGATGTTGAAGAAGAAATTGAAATTCGTGATGTAGATGTTGAAGATGACACCGTTGATGAAGATGATGATATTAAAATAACCGTAACTACCTCTAACAGTGCTGTTAAGGTATGGGTTGAGGATGCAAGGGGAGATAATAAGCTTTCTAAGGTTTATAAAACTCCTGATGATGAGGATGGTAATGACCTTATCTGGGAAATTGAATTTTCACCTATTGAAGACGGCAGAAAGAAATTTGTGGTTATTGCACAGGATGAGGACAAGAATGAGGATAGCTACACCTTTGGACCTATTACCATAAAATAATTTAACCGACTAAGTAAGTCCCCTGCCTCTTAGGCAGAGGGTACTTATTATTGTATTCAGTGGGAGTACAATCTCCCACTGAATACAAAGGCATCGCAGATGCCGTCGGTTATGAGTGCGTAGCGTAAGCGTAGTACGAATATCTTTGACTAATCTAATTTAGGGCTCCTGAAATATCAGGAGCTCTTTTATGTTGACAATGAATTGTATTGGAATTAAAATATAAATGATTGGAGATGAAATTGTGAAAAAGGTAATTTTATTTGATTTAGACGGCACATTGGTTAATTCATTGCAGGATCTATGTGATGGAGTAAATTATATGCTTGATAAAATGGGTTTGCCGTCAAGAAGCCTTGAAGAAGTAAGGGGCTTTGTGGGCAATGGTATAGATATGCTTGTAAGAAGATCCGTTGGAAAGAACGAATTTAACTTTGATGAGGCAATGAAGTATTACAGAGAATATTATAATGATAATCTTTGTAACAAAACAAGACCTTATGAAGGAATGGAAAAGGTTTTGGCTGAACTGAAGACAAAGGGGTATAAGCTGGGTATTGTTACAAATAAGGCTCAGTGGGCATCGGAAAAAATTGTTGACTGTTTATTTAAGGATGTATTTGATGCAGTTGTAGGCACTGATTTGGAAAAAAGAAAAAAGAAGCCTGATCCCGAACCTGTAGACTATGCCCTTGGTTTATTGGGGGAAGAAAGAAAATCTGCTGTTTTTGTTGGAGATTCAGAGGTAGATATAGCAACGGCAAAAAATGCAGGATTGGATTTTATAGGCGTTACATGGGGGTTTAGAAATAGAGAAATTTTTAAGGATACTGAATATATTGCACAGAAGACGAAGGATATTTTAAGTTTATGTTGCAATTTTCTATAAATTTGTTATAATTAAGTATATACTATATAGAGCAGAGGTGCGGAGGAATGAATAATTTAAAGGTTGTTATACTTGCAGCAGGTCAGGGAACAAGAATGAAGTCTGATGTGCCAAAGGTATTACACAGAGTTTTAGATAAAACAATGGTTGGCTATGTTATTGAGGCTTCACAGGAGGCAGGCGCAGAGGAAATCTGCGTTGTGGTTGGACATCAGTCAGCTATGGTTAAGAATACTATAAAGGATTTATATGACAATATTAGCTTTGCAGTACAAAAGGAACAGCTTGGTACAGGTCACGCTGTAATGCAGGCAGGGGATTTTATTAAGGAAGGCAATATTTTGGTTCTATGCGGTGATACACCACTTATTACTGCTGAAACTATTGGAAAGCTTTGTGATTTACACGAAAGTCAGGGAAATAACGTAACTGTTGTTTCCATGGTTGTTGATAATCCTACAGGATATGGCAGAATTATAAGAGAAAATGACAGTTTTGCCAAAATTGTAGAACAGAAGGACACTAATGAAGAGGAAGCCAAGATTAAGGAAGTAAATACAGGTGTGTATATATTTAAGGCAGAATCTTTAAATAATGCCTTTGAAAAACTTGGCAACAATAATTCACAGGGTGAATACTATTTAACCGATACACTTGAAATTATTAAAAACGAAGGCGGCAAGGTAGGCATTATGGTTGCTGATGATGAAAAGGAATTTATGGGTGTAAATTCAAAGCTTCATTTATCACAGGCTATTGCTGCCATGAGGGAACGAATTAACACTAAGCTTATGATTGAGGGCGTTACAATTACTGATCCGTCAAGTACATATATTGGCAAGGATGTTAGAATTGCTCCCGATACTATTATTTATCCCGGATGTATGCTTGAGGGTAAAACCGTTATTGGCAAGAGCTGTATTTTAGGTCCCAACACAAGGATTACATCATCAACTGTTGATGATTGCGTTACTATACAGATGAGTGTTCTTATTGATGCTAAGGTTAAGAGCTTTACTACTGTTGGTCCTTTTGCTTATTTAAGACCTAATAGCTGTATTGGTGAGCATTGCAGAATTGGAGACTTTGTTGAAATTAAAAATTCCAATATTGATGACGGTACTAAGGTTAGCCATCTTACTTATGTAGGGGATTCTGATGTAGGTAAGTGTGTAAACTTTGGCTGCGGTACCGTTACTGTTAATTATGACGGCAAAAATAAGTACAGATGCAAAATTGGCGACGAGGTATTTATTGGATGTAATACTAACCTTGTTGCACCTGTTGAGGTTGCTGACAGAGCTTATACGGCAGCAGGTTCTACCATTACAAAAAATGTTCCGTCTGACAGTCTGGCTATTGCAAGAAACAGGCAGGAAAATAAGGAAGGCTGGAGAAAAAAAGTTAATAAGTAAGGATAACAATAACAGCATAGGAATTCTTATGTGGTTAATATTGTCAATAAACCCCATTTCACCGGAGTAGGAATGGGGTTTTAATATTGGCATACATATTCCACAGATTAAATTTCACTTGTATTTTGGGGGTTATTAACGGAATTTTGGCATAATCATTTAAAGTGTAAAGGTTTTACATATTTCATTAATTATTTGATCTGTGTTTTCATTTGTTCCCATAGCACTTTGCTTACGCAAAGAATATAACTACCTCCGCCAACACCTCGGTAACTTATTTGAAAAAGATATTAATATTTAGGGTATCAGAGGGCTTTTTTACTTGTTTTAATGCCTGTCCATAGCTAATTAGGAAAAGATTAAAATATAAAGAAATAAATTCTGCAAAATTTTCTTTATTATGCAGGCTTATTATATCTAAATCACCTATTGC
>DBGCRA010000191.1:0-27134 GCA_048359195.1 Candidatus Gallispira sp. | reverse complement strand
GAGCCTAAATTAAACCATCACGTGGTAGGAGGTAATAACTAATCCACAGTATCTTATACATTATAGCATAAGTCCTGAATTAGGGCTTTAAACACTATAACTATATAATACGAGGAGGTGATACCATTCGCAACTACAAAATAACCGCCCTATGTCTATGCACAATAATAGGTGCTGGCTTTGCAACAGGCAGGGAGCTTGTTACATACTTCGTATCCTACGGTATTACAGGCTTTGCAACAATGCTGGCTGCGTCAGTATTATTTGCCATAGTAATACACAAAACCATGCTTATGCCCTACACAGACATTAACAGCCTAGTATCTCCTTACCCTTTTAGCAAAGCCATACTTATAATAATTGAATTATTTTTACTTGTACTTTATTCCTCAATGCTGTCAGCAGGAGGAGAAATTATACACATAGTTTTCAACATAAAAAGAGGCTACGGGGCATTAATAACCGCGTTAATAACAATACTTATAATAAGAAAAGGATACAGCAGCATCACTGATTTAAGCGAAATATTATTTATACCTATAGTATTAATAATATTTATAATAAGTCTTACTGCAACAGAAAAATCCATAACCATACCTGCCCCATTTATAATAACACCAAAGGCAGTTTTATCCCCCATAATATATGTATCCTACAATATGCTTACTACAATCCCCTTATTAATAAGCATACCTGACAAATATCTTTACAGAAACTGCGGTAATCAGGTTGGAATAGTAATTTTTATGCTTTCCACAATGCTTATACTCCCCCTTTATACTCATTATTCTTCAATAGCAGACTCACCCCTGCCCCTCATGAGTATTTTAGGCGGTACAGTTAAATACTTATATGAGGTTCTTCTTGCACTTGCAATACTTACAACAGCAGTATCATCAGCATACAGTATATCAAGCTCTGTTAAATTTATCGGCTACAGCAAAGGTATATGGATTTTTAGTGCCTTAGCCCTTATTATCTCAGCTTTCGGCTTTACAAATATAGTAAACCGTGTTTATTTTATATTCGGAATTGCAGGTATATTTTTACTTCTTATGGTGTTTGCAGCACGAAAAAAAACAGCATAGGGAAAAACTTCCCTATGCTGTCAGTTAATTATACAATATGCTGTCAATTATACAATTAACTATGTAAAGTATAAGACTTACTTGAAATCTTACCGCTGCCATTATTCTGTAAAGCAATGGGCGCGGAAATATTACGAGTTAAAGCACTTGTTTTATCAATAGCATTATAGTTAGTAACCATCATGCTAGGCTTAGAATATTCCATTTTCATAATTAATTACCTCCTATAATTATTCTACAACAAGATCTACATTTACATTGCTGCCTGACTTAGGACACTCAGAGTAAACCTTTTCAGTTGTGCCTTCATAGATTACCCATGGTATTAAAGTCTTATCAGTTGCTGAAGCAAAGTAAGTCTGAACATATAAGTCCTCACCTGTTGCTTCTGCCAATAAATGACCAATATCAGGTGTACCGTCATTATCTAAATCAACTGCAGAGTTTACTACATCGTCAAATACGATTTCATCAACATCCGGAGCAGTATATCCTGCATTCAATAATGACTGCTTAGCTTCATTATAATAGTAATCAGCTGACATCTGAGCTGTAGCAGCATCATAATCTGCCTTGTCATATACGTCAAAGCCTATTGCATTAATAGAGCTAAGTGCTGCGTCAGGGTTAGACTGATCTGCCTGATCCAATACAATCTGACCAATAATTCTAAATATTGTTCTTGCATCTGTTGAATCAGTACCTAAAGCTGCAAGAGTGTCATCATCTAATTCTGAAGCAGAATATGCATAAACATTATTAGTCAAAGTCTTGTCAAGATTATTAAATACATTGTTAGGATTGAAAAGTCTGATAGACTTAATGTAGCTTGTACCCTTAGTATCTGTAATAGTATAAGTCACACCCGGTGTGAGAGCAAGTGTAGTCTTACCATTTAAACTATAACTTGTACTGTCATCACCGGCAACAGTTACAGCACCTGACAAGTCAATAGTCACATTAACAGTACTGCCCTCATCAAGACCAAGAGTTATTGCATCAGCAATCTTGAACTTAACATAACTTGTTTCTGTAGTATTCTTGCTGATAATTGCATACTGATTACCTGTCTTTATTGTACTTGTTTGATCAATATCATTATATTTAACATCTGAAAAACCTGCTGCATAATCCTTCATTGTAGGAGTAGCAAAAGCAACATCCATATGTTCAGCTGCATCGTTACCGCAAAGAGCAGCCTTATCATCACCAAAGCCATACTGACCGTATACTAAGTCTTCCATATTGTTGTTTGTATAAGAAATCTTATTCGCAACATTGGTTTCTGCTGTAAATGTTACGGTATAAGTTGTACCTCCAACAGCATCAGAAGGAACTGTATAATTAAAGTTTCTTGTATAAGACTTAGAACCTGTTGAACTAACGGTAGTCTTGTTATAAGCCTTAATATCAGAAATTTCACCGGGAGTTACTTCCCACATATAAACATTGTTGGCAGAACTTGAGAATGTAAACTTATCACCGGCATTTGCAGTAAATGTAGCAGTAGAGCCCGCATTCTGAACAGAACCTGTATCTCCTGTGCTGCTGTTCTTAATGCTTATAGCACTTCCTGCCTTAACACCCGCAACAGTAAATACAACTGTAACGTCAGTTCTCTTGGCAAGAGTAACAACAACAGTATCTGCAGCAGTAATGTTAAGACCTGTAACCACGCTGCTGCTGTAACCGTCAGCAGTTGCTTCAACACTTGTTACAGCAGAAGTAAGACCTGCAACAGTATAAGTACCTGTAGCTTCGTCATAAGTAGCAGTCTTCTTAACACCATTTATAACAATAGTAGCATCTGTTACAGGAGATGTACCGTCTGTTACATTAACAGTTAAGTCAAATGGGTCAATGGTAGAACCTGAACCGCCTTCTTCTGATACCTTAATATATAATACAGCTAAAGGATTTGACTTAGTAATGGTATATGTACCTGCTTCTAAACCGGTAATTGTTAATACACCGTCAGCATCAGTAGCTGCAGTTGTCTTAGTACCATTTAATAAAACATACTTGCCATTTGCAACACTTGTAACTATTGTTACAGTAGATGTGCCGGTTGTAGTAAATGTAATTGCACCTGTTGTGTCTGTGCCAAGAGTTAAGCCCTTATCAAGACTTAAATCACCATAAGTTTTTCCAGTTACACTTGCCGGTGTACCAACGATTGTAAAGAAATCTGTATCCTTTTCTCCGCCATCAGTAAAGTTATAAACCTTATCACCTGAAACAGGAGTTTCCTCAGTTAATGTTAAAATAATATCCTGAGTAATAGTACCATCAACAGCAACACCTGTTACAACAGCATCACTTTCATCGTAACCTGTTGCATTAGCAGCAACTGTCGCAGTTAATGTAGCTAATTCACTTGGTAATACGGTAAATATAGCAGTGTAAACACCGTTTGCATCAGAAGTTACACTCTTAATTGATGAGCCAATGGTAACAGTTACCTCAGCACCGCTAAGACCTGCATCGGTATCGCTGCCCTTAATTGTACCTGTAACAGTTAAGTCAACTGTTTCAGCATTAAGTGCGAAGTTGTGAGTTGTTGTATCTGCAATCGCCTCATCAGGAATATAAGCATCCTCAACATATCCATCTGCTGTAGCAATAAGTGAATCAATAGTTACACCCTTATCTACAGTAATAGTATAAGTACCGTCAGCAAGAGTCTGAGCAAATAATGTGCCTGCTGTTACAGTTGCATTCTCAATAGCAAGACCTGTATCGGCATCAGTTACCTTACCTGAAATAGTATAAGTTGTTTCATCTTCATTTGAAACTGCCAATACCAGCTTTGAAAGATTAGAATTAGAGGTTGTTGTACCATAAATTCTGTATGTTACTCCTCCGGTTACATTAGCAGTTAATGTTGTACCTGAGCCTGTTGCGAGTACTGTTTCAGTATCATTTGCCGTAACGAGCTTAGGTGCTTTGTTACCATAAGTTACTGTAAGCACACCATCAATAGCCGGTGTAAATTCGATATATGTAGTGCTGTTAATCTTAATAGCACTGGATGCAAGCTCATTTGCATTACTTACATTTAATCCTGTAACAGAAGTATTCCTATTTAATGTATATTCACCTGCAGCAAGCTGACCTTCAGAAGCCTCTGTAGTTTCTTCAGGCTGAGTTTCTGCAGCGGTTGTGACCTCTGTAGTAGTCTCTGTTACAGTTGTGGTTACAGTTGTAGTTTCTGTTGCGGTTGTCGCCTCTGTTGTGGTTTCATCAGCTACCTGAGCCACAAAATCAAAAGTAGATGCAATATAATGCACATTAACACCATTTCCTGTTGCATAAACATAATATGTCTTATTAGCCTCTACTGTAAATTTAACAGGGTCAAATGTTGAACTACTTAAAGCCGCACTTGAGGCTAATTCCTCTGTACCGTCAGAAATAGTAAGCATTCTTTCACCGCTGCTGCCACCTGCCAATGCATAGAAATAAATATCACCGCTGGCAGCAGGAGTAAATACAATAGCTCTCTTGTCCACGCCACCTGTGCCGTTAAACTTTAATCTCTTTGCAGCACTAACAGTTGTGCCGTCAGCAATAGTTATATCCTTAGTGTTAGCCTCTACAGTAAACTTGTTTGTTCCACTTATATAAAGCTTAAATGCACCGTCATCAATAATTGTGCTTTCTGTAATATCACCGGTTGCTAAACTGGCAATATCAAACTTATGAACTAAAGTAACAACTTCATCCTTAGTATATACAAGGTCAATAGCAGTAGTAGAACCGTCTACAACAACACTTGTATAGCTTAAATCTCCGCCAGCAATAGATAAAGTATATGTATCCTGAACAAGAGCAATACCTGTTGCAGCACCATTTTCATCCAATGTTAAAGTATATTTATAGCCGTTATTGGTACCTGTTAATACTAAGTCCAATCCACCTGCATTAGCAACAGATATATTTATGCCCTCAGTTACAGGTAAGAACATATCATCTGTTACAGTTACCGTAAAAGCATTATCCTCCTTAGTTACGCCTGTAACACCTTCAGCAAGAGCACTGTTCTTTACAACATAATCAGTACCACTATAGGATAATGTATTAGTAGCACCTGTAGCAGTTGTATCAATAGATACCTTAGTCTTGTCAACATTTACTAAATTGTCAGTATTAAGTGACCAAGTATAAGTCTCTGAAGAACTAACATATTCTAAAGCAAGTAAACAAACATCACCAGAAATTTTTATTGAAGCTTCTGTATTTGCTGAAACGGCTCCCGTAGCAACAATTACAGTTCTTCCTGTAGTAAGCGTAGTTGTTACAGCACCAATAGCAACAGTTTTCTTAGTACTGCCGCTTGCGTTACTGTCATTTACATAAACATATGCATTAACAGTACCATTGCTTGCAGGAGTAAACTTTATTTCACGAGAACCGCCAAGTCTAACCTCATTGGTAAACTCTTTGCCGGTATTATTGGTTACATCATCTCCTGCTCTTGTACCAAACACAGAATAGTAGTTAGTGCTTTTTGTATCCACAGTAAGCTCTGCAGCTGTAGCGGCAGCACTGAGAACAGGTGCAGTTTTAGTGGTGCTCGGTGTAACGCCATCATAAAAATCATCAGCAGTTAAATAAAAATCTGATGATGCAGCACTAACACTAGCCACATTAGAAATTACAAGTGTACTGAACATCATTACAAATGCCAATATGCCACTCATAATTCTTTTGAAACCTAAATTCATTTTTAATTCCTCCCTTTTCGTTTATTTTTTAGATTTCTGACTATTAGATTTTTACCTAATAGTAAATAAGAAATCAATCCCATCCCCCAAAGACCTTCCTTTGAAAAACAGAAATTACATTCCTTATTTTTTATTGAGAAATATTTATGTGTCAATTCTTTTAAAACAATCAAATCAACTGCTGGCTTTTTTGGTTTGTTGCCATAAAAAGAATTGGCTGAAAATATTCCTATTATTAAGTATAAACCACCCATACTTTCTTGAAAATGGGTACACTCCTCCCTAGTATAGATAGTTTCTTACTTCTACATTATAAGCCACTAAAAACAATTAATCAAGAAAAATATTAAATTTTTCTGAATAAATATAAACAAAATTTTTTAAATAAAAACCTTATTTTTTACATTTTTTTACATATTAATAAAGAATCAATGTATATATACTTATCCTATTTTCTGTAAAGTCCCAAGGATTTAAGCATATTATATTCTTTTACTGCTTCTTCATCATTTGCACTTGAAGCAATAATATCCTTTGTAACTGCCATTCCTTTGTTGCTTACTGCCATAATGCCTTTATAAGCCCATGCCACGGGCAACAATATCTTTGGTTTATTCTTATACCATGGTATAATACCTCTCATTGATTCATCATCTAAAAGAACATATTTCTTAAGCTTTATCCAAAATGATGTTATTTGATTTTTACTGCCTTTTTCAATTGTCTCTCTCGCTGTTTTCTTTATCATACGGCTTTCAGCCTCTGCCTCGCCAAATATACCGCCTCTTGCTATAAAGCCTAAAAGCTCATAGTAAAGACTTTCGTCTATACTATAGCTTATATTATCAGCCTTTATATCAAACCACTTCTGACAAAGACACCATATATTTTTTGAAAAATCATAAAGCCTTATTTTTTTTAGCTCACTGTTTAAATATTTCCAGTTAATAACATCATTATAATTTTTTAAATATGCCGCAAAATCCATTATCATTCTGAAACCACAGCCGCCGTTATAAAAATGCTTTGCACAGTGTATAAACATATATATAAGGTGATACTCCACATCAAGAATCTTTGTAAGTCCCTTATATGGTATGGTATAATTAAAGCAGTCACTTAAATACTTATCATAGTCAAAGCCATTGCCAAGCTCTGACTCCGTGAGCCTTTCGTGAAACTCTATATGCATTTTATTTTTAAAAAAGTCCCAGTCTCCATTAAGAACCTCGCCCATTTCATAGCCCAGATCAGCCATTACTTTTTCCATTTTGATGCCGTCTTTTTTCCTTATAACAAAATCAATATCCGTCATTGTCCTTAAATCCTTAATGGGATAAAGCTCTCTTAAAACATAGCCCTTAACTATAATATTTTCAATACCTGCATTTGTAAGTCCTTCACTTATTTCACCAAAAAACTTTTCACGCATGGCCCCAAGCATACCACACTGTATCTTACTTAAGGCAAGTCTTTTCCTGCAATTTTCACTCAGCTTTGTGCCGCTTTTTTCCAAAACTGTACCTGCCATTGCTGCAACATCATGAATACGGGCAATTTCCAATACTTCCTCAGGAACTGTATTTTCAGGCAATGTATACTCCTTTTCAAATAAAAAGGCCTTTAAAATATTAATAAGCTCTATGCTGTTTTCATACATATAAACACACCTACTTACTTATAAGATTAAGACTTTTAATTTTTTCATACACAATTTTTCCAACAGCCTTATAACCATCGGAATTAAGATAGTTTTCATTTTTAAGACACTGAGGAATGATGCCCTTTTTCATATCAGTTCTATCACTTTCACTATAGCTGACACCTTCAATTTCCGTCCGGGTCAAAAGTTTTCTTACATTAACATAATGATCGCCAAATTCCTCTTCCATAACTTCATCAAGATACTCATTATCTTCATCTGAACCCATTAATCTGCCTATAATTAAGTACTTTTCAGATTCTCCAAAACTTTCTGCAAATCTAATCTGCTGTTCAAGAAGCTCATCATCGTCGCTGTAGCCGCCTCCGTCACCAACCTGCAGTACATTTATATAATTTTTGTAATTAACTGAACCGCTTGTTAAAATTTTAGTACCTGCCGGCACATCAATAATATTGTTTTTTCCGTCCTGTCTGCTTAAATAATAAATTTCTGCCCTGGTCGTATCTGTATTGGCAACCGCACCATAAATTGTGCAGTCAACACCTGCAACAATACAGGGATTAAAGCCCGGATTATAATCCTGAATACAGGGATTAACCTCCTCGCCGTTTTCTGATGTAATATTAAAAGGTATAAGATCCTCACCCGTACCTTCTATTTTAAAGCCTTCCTTTACTGTAAAAGGTATAGCTCCCGTTCTGCCAAGAACCGTAAGGCTGTCTTCGCCGTATACTCCCATATTTGCAACGGTATAAGGATAGTCCTCAACATTAAGAAGAGTTTGAAGCTCATAAGGATAGCTGTCACCATTACCATAAGAACCATAGGTATAGCCGTCACCCCAGCAGGCAATTCCCGGTGTTTCCTCCAGAAGTCTTGTCCTTTTTTCCTCCTGTGCCTCTTCCTCTGCTTTTTTATTTTCAATTCTTGCATTGTATTCATTTATTCTGCTGTTAAACTCTGCCTTTTCTGCCTTTTCGATATATGAAAAATAGGCATACAAGGCAATAAATATAATTATAAATATAATTATAAGAAATATAAATATATTTTTTCTGTCATTGTTCATTTCATCACCACCCCAACAAATCCTTAAAGTATAAAAAACAGGGAAATGTCTAACCACAGACACTCCCCTTTATATATAAAATTACCGCCGATTTACTTCTTTTGACCTGTTCCCTCATTGCCGTAGCCGTATTTATAGCCGTACTTGCCATAACCGTATTTATAGCCATACTTGCCATAGCGTCCGTACTTGCCTCCTGATGCCGCAACAGAATTAACCACAATACCAAGTAAATTTACATCAAACATCTCAGTACTTGATACAGCTTTTTCAACCTGATCATATGTAGTAATATCCTGTCTTGTTACAAGAATTAAACCTGCTGTCTGTTTAGCAAACACAAGAGCATCAGATACTACATTTATGGGAGATGTGTCTATAACAACATAATCATAAAGCTCACTTGCACTGTTTATAAAGTTTACCATATTTTCAGCCGCAAGCATTTGTGATGGGTTAGGCGGCACGGGACCTGCCGTAAGTACATCTAAATTATGGTGTACCTTCTTATGTACAGCCCTATCAAAGCTACACATTCCCGCAAGTACGGTTGAAAGCCCCTGTTTGTTTGTCAAATTAAACATTTTATGCTGTACAGGCTTTCTAAGATCTGCATCAACCAGAAGTACCCTCGAATCAGTTTCACCTATTGAAATACAAAGATTGGCAGTCGATGTTGACTTACCCTCACTTGGCAAAGGACTGGATACTACAAATACATTCTTCTTTTCCGTTGAAAGAGAAAACATCATATTATTACGCATTGTATTATATGCTTCCTGAACGGCAAAAGGCACATCAACATCCAACATAGTCTGTCTTTCTCTGTCACTTTCTTCAGTATTCTTTTTTAAGCCAAGCCTTGCAAGTATTTTATTTGTATTTTTATTCTTACTTTTATTTTGATTACCAAATTCATAAAAGGGTATTTCACCTATAAGAGGCAAGTTAAACCTCTGAACCGCATCATCGCCTGATTTAATTGTATTATCAATAAGGTATCTAAATACAAAAAAGCCAAAAGCAAGAATAAATCCTGCCAAAAATCCTATTACAGCATTTTTTGCAGCATTAGGTGCTGACGGATATATTGGAACCTTTGCAACGCCTACCGCCTCAACTGCACCTGCTCCAACCACTCTTACCAAAATATCAGGGGCAATTTCAGCCACATAATTACACATATCGGCTGCTATAACAGGATCACCGCAAGTAGCTGTTACCCTTATAAGCTCTGTTTCATTAACCGTGCTGTAGTATAGCTTGCTTAAAACACTGCTTGTCATAATTTTATATGTACCATCACCATTTTCCTCTATAACAAAATATGGCATAAGCTCATCAACAGTGTAATTCTGCAAGAGCATATCTCCTACTTCATCAGTAACTACATCCTCCTGCAATATGGCAATACATGTTGCCGCAAGCTCCTGAGACGCTGTCATATCAGAAGAATTGACTATATCCACTGCCGCCTTATTGGTTGCATTTTTAACATACATAGATACATATGATGTATACTGATAAGGAATGCAAAATTTAGTATAGCCAAAGGCAAGTACAAATCCCAAAACAGCCACACACAATATAATCCAAATCTTATCATATATTATTGTAAAAATTTCCCTCAAGTCCAAGGTAATTTCTTCTTTGTTTCTTCCATCCATACTTATTCTCCATTTTATTTAAAACTTAAATGTATCATTTAAACAAAGCCACTTCCGGTCTTTATCACTCAAATTAAGAGGAGTACCATCTGCCATTGTGTAACCTGAAGCATCTGCACAACCCTTATATTCTCCCTTTATACCAAGGCCGGCCCAATCAATACCTATTTCGGGGTCATTCCATGCAAGACCGCCTTCATCACCGGGGTGATAGAAATCCGTACACTTGTAGCAAAATTCAGCTATGTCCGAAAGAACTACAAAGCCATGAGCAAATCCCTCTGAAATATAAAACTGCTTTTTGTTTTCCTCTGTAAGCTCTACTCCATACCATTTACCATAGGTAGGAGAGTCAGCTCTAAGGTCAACAGCAACATCGTATACACTGCCCTTTACAACTCTTACAAGTTTACCCTGAGGATATTCCTTTTGGAAATGCAGACCTCTTAACACACCTTTTGTGGAACAGGACTGATTGTCCTGAACAAAAACCATATTAAGCCCGGCCTCCTCCATATCTCTCCGGTTATAGGTTTCCATAAAATAGCCTCTTGCATCACCGTGAACTGTAGGCTCTATAACATATAAACCCTCTATAGGGCACTTTGTTACCTTAATCTGTCCCATTTTTATTTCTCCTTAAAACTCAATTTCCTTTAAATATCTTTCAAGTGCATCCTGCCATACCGGCAAAGGCTCAAATCCATTTTCTTTAAGCTTTGACTTATCCAGTCTGCTGTTAAATGGTCTGGCAGCCTTTGAAAGACCATATTCCTCAGTAGTTACGGGTATTACATTCATATTTTTCCCTGCCTGCTTAAATATTTCACAGGCAAAGTCATACCACGAAATATAACCGCCTTCATTAGTTGCATGATAATAGCCGTATTTGTCACTTTCAGCCATATCAACAATAAGTCTTGCAAGGTCAAAAGTATAAGTTGGTGTGCCAATCTGATCATTAACTACTCTTAAAGTGTCATACTTATTTGAAAGGTTAAGCATTGTCTTAATAAAGTTATTGCCATTTACACCAAATACCCATGCAATTCTTATAATAAAATACTTATCTAAATTACTGCTTACTGCAAGCTCACCTTCAAGCTTAGTCTGTCCGTAAACATTAAGAGGCTTGTAATCCTTACAGTCAGGCTGCCAAGGTTCTTCCCCCTGACCGTCAAACACATAGTCAGTGCTTATATACACCATTTTAATATCAAGTGCCTTACAAATCCTTGCAATGTTTTCAGTACCCTTTGCATTTACAAGTCTGCACCTGTCCTCATTATCCTCTGCAGCATCAACTGCTGTCCAGGCAGCACAATGAATAACCGTGTCAGGCTTAACCCCACTTATTACCTTTTCAACAGAAGCAAAGTCTGTAATATCCATTTCCTCAATGTCTACACCTACAGCTTTATGATTTCTTTTTTTTAGCTCATTTACAACATCGTAACCAAGCTGTCCCTTTACACCTGTTACAAGTGCCTTCATAACTTTACCCCCAATTATCTGTTTCCATACATCTTCTCATAGTAATTCTGATACTCGCCTGATATAATGGTTTCCCACCATTCCTTATTATCGAGATACCACTTAATGGTTTTCTTAATACCGTCAGCAAACTTAGTTTCAGGCAGCCATCCAAGTTCATTGTGAATTTTTGTAGGGTCAATGGCATAACGCATATCGTGACCCTTTCTGTCCGTAACATAGGTAATAAGGCTTTCAGGCTTATTTAACTCCTTACAAATTATCTTAACAATATCAATATTAGCCATTTCATTATGACCGCCAATGTTGTAAACCTCTCCGACCCTACCCTTATGAATAATAAGATCAATAGCCTTGCAGTGGTCCTCTACATAAAGCCAATCTCTTACATTTTCACCTGTACCATAAACAGGAAGAGACTTATCATTAAGAGCATTGGCAATCATAAGCGGAATTAATTTTTCAGGAAAATGATAAGGTCCATAGTTATTGGAACATCTTGAAATGGTAACAGGAAGTCCGTAAGTTCTGTAATAAGCGAGCACAAGAAGATCTGCAGCAGCCTTTGATGAACTGTAAGGGCTTGATGTATGAATAGGTGTTTCCTCCGTAAAGAACAAATCAGGTCTGTCAAGAGGCAAGTCACCATAAACCTCATCGGTGGATACCTGATGATAACGAATTATGCCATACTTTCTGCAAGCGTCCATCATAACCTGAGTACCCATAATATTTGTTTCAAGGAAAATACCGGGGTTTTCAATGGAACGGTCAACGTGACTTTCTGCAGCAAAGTTTACAACCATATCAAGCTTTTCCTCCTCAAAGAGCTTATAAACGGCATCTCTGTCACAAATATCAGCCTTAACAAATCTGAAATTAGGGTTGTCCATAACAGGCTCAAGAGTTGACAGATTACCTGCATAGGTAAGCTTATCAAGACAAACGATCCTATAATCAGGATACTTATTTAACATATGAAATACAAAATTACTTCCTATAAATCCGGCACCGCCGGTAACAATAATTGTCATAATATTTCTCCTCTAAAACAATAATTTTAAAATCCTACTACTTGTTGTTTTTTCAATATATTCAATAATCACCGATAAAATAATTGAACATAACAGTGCAAAAACAAAACAGCCTATATAATTAAAAACATCTTCATTAGCTGAATAAAACACTCTGTACAAAGCTATAAAATACATATGAATTAAATATATCTTTACACTCATATCTCTAAACACATCGCCAAACCTTAAATGATAAATTTTTAAATTCAAAGATATTTTGAAAACAATAAAAGCAAGTAATGCGGTAAAAATACGCAGAACTTCACTATTGCTTAAAACAAAAGCACCTATTATTGATACCAGAACAAAAACCGCATCAAAAACATTTAATTTAAAACTTTTCTGTGACATATACATACCAACAGAAACATAAAAAAATCCATAAAATATACCATTTCTTGTAGTAACGAATAAATCATAATATAAAGCTATTGCTTTAATATCCCCGGTATTTAAAACATCAAGTACAATGCCCGACATAAAAACACAAACCGATAATACAAAAATGTGTTTATAACATATTTTTAATCTCAAGAGCATATATATAATTAAAACTGCTAAACATAGACCCAAAAGATACCATAATTGCCAAGAATAAAAATTTTCACCTACAAAAAGAAAATTTCTTATAAATTTAACCACTGCTTTAAACAAAGAAGTTCCATAACTTATTTCACCATATACAGTCAGCGGAAAGTATATCGCAGTCCATATTATATACATCTTTACAATCTTTTTTAAATATAAAATTATTCTGTCCTTACATTGCGAAAATTTAAAATTACTTAAATCTAATTTTCTGAAAAGTAAATAACCGGAAACCATAAAAAAATATGGTACTGCAAGACTAAATATAAAATCTAAAGCTTTTCCATCATACACACTAAGGCTAAGCTTACTATGAATAGCCACCACAAAAAAAGCCATTATAAACTTAAACAAATCTATACAATAATTATACTGAGTATTACTACAATTCATTTTTTCACCATAAATATTTAAATTTTTTATAAACTAATATAAATATTTACCCTCTGCAACCTTCATAAGATGCTTGCCGTAAGCTGATTTACCGTAAAGCTTAGCCGACTCCATAAGCCTTTCCTTGTCAATCCAACCATTTTTATAGGCAATTTCTTCAATAGCAGAAATCATAATACCCTGCCTGTCCTCAATTACCTTAACAAATTCAGCCGCTTCATTAAGAGCATCAACAGTGCCTGTATCAAGCCATGCAAAGCCACGTCCGAGAGTTACTACCTCAAGACAGCCCTCTTCAAGATACATTTTGTTAAGGTCGGTGATTTCAAGCTCTCCTCTTGCCGACGCCTTAACATTTTTAGCCTTTTCAACAACAGTTTTGTCATAAAAATAAAGTCCTGTTACGGCATAGTTTGATTTAGGCTTTTGAGGTTTTTCCTCAAGAGAAACAGCTCGCCCCTCTTTGTCAAACTCAACTATACCAAATCTTTCAGGATCCTCAACATAATATCCGAATACTGTTGCACCTGCTTCCTTATTGGCAGCAGCCTTTAAAATTTTACCAAAGCCGTTGCCATAAAAAATATTATCACCCAAAACCATGGCACAGCTGTCATTACCGATAAATTCCTCTCCCAGCAAAAATGCCTGTGCAAGTCCGTCAGGACTTGGCTGTACCTTATAGCTTAAATTAATGCCAAAATTTGAACCGTCACCCAAAAGCCTTTCAAAATTAGGCAAATCCATTGGTGTTGAAATAATAAGTATATCTTTAATTCCTGCCAGCATAAGTGTTGACAAAGGATAGTATATCATAGGTTTGTCATAAACAGGCAAAAGCTGCTTTGATGTAACCATAGTCAGAGGATACAGTCTTGTGCCTGAACCCCCTGCAAGTATAATCCCTTTCATATCCATATCACCTCTAAACAATTCTTTTATAACAGTATACCACAATATACGGCAATTAACAACTTAATGTTTTTTTCTCTTATGCAATAATTTTATATATACATAGTACAAAATACTTCCAAACAAGCCTCCTAAAGTATTAAACACCAAATCTGAAATCTGAAATGTGCCAAGCTTAAAAAACATCTGTATAATCTCTATTAAACATGAAACAGCAAATGAAATTTCAATCCCCTTCAAAACGGTGGTAAAAAATTTCCTTCTCTTTCTTCCAAATATTCTTTTGGGATAAGCAAAAAACACACAAACAGGCAATGGAACAAAGAGTATAAAATTTTCAAAAAGCTCGGTATTTATTTTGCCCTCCTCTGTATACATATGCCAGTAACCCCAAACATTGGCTATGGGACTGCCCTGGTAACTTCTGAAAAACACTGTTTTTGTAAAAACCAAAAAAATATAAACAGCAAATAAAAATTTTGACCTAAATTTTCTGTCATTCTTAAAGGAATCTATCCATTCTCTTATTATACTTTTTACACCCATTTTAAGAGCATAATTATATACAGCCATAAAAAGTACGGCAAAAACAAAGCTTGCCATAAGCCCCGGATATATACTTAATACTAAATCTTTTATTATAATTTCAACAATATTTTTCATATAAAACCTTCTTTTTTACTGCTTTACAAAGCCCAAGTGCCCCTCTGTGGCATTATCCCTATGATGAACAGATGCAGGATTTCCCACTACAATTGAATGACTTGGTACATCAAAATTCACAAAGGTATTAGGTGCAATAAGTACATCATCACCTATAGTTATATTACCTACTACACAGGAGTTTGCTCTTATACAAACTCTGCTGCCTATAGTAGGAGAACCCTTTCTTTTCCCTCTTACATCTCTGCCTATAGTAACATTATGTGTAAGCATAATGTCATTGCCAAATTTAGCTCCGCCGTTCATTACAATCCTGCCCCAATGACCTATAATAAGTCCTTTGCCTATATTAAGATTTTCGTATAAATCAATACCTGTTTTTCTGCTTAATTTTTTTAGTTTTAAAAACTCAATATCTCCCCATAAGCTTCCTTTATATGCCTGACATTTTCTGTAGCAACACAAATATTTTATTTCAATACTTTTCATTTCCCTTTTTGAGAGCCTGTCACTTCCTCTGAATGAAGCATTAAACCTATGGTCATAATCTATGAGCTCTCTGTATTCCTTTATATTAAGTTTATAATATGAAGGGGTAAAAAGTCTTTTTATTTTTTCCATTCTTCCCATTTAATTTTCTCCAAAAAACAAACTACTTATTAAATATTAACTTCTTTAATACATCAACCATCATAATATACTGTTCAAATTCAAATAAACGTGAAATAGCAATATAAATTACAACACCCAGAATAGCCTGAATAACAAGCGTAGTAAAATCGCCTAAATTAAGTAATGTGACCATATAAATTGCTGCTGACATTATTACCGCAGCTGTTAAATAAGGACCTATATCAAAAAATTGCTCTCGTGCGCCATAATTCATCAGTTTTTTGTTCGGATATGAATTAATAAATATGGCAACTATATTAATAAATACATTTGAAAGAGCAATAGCTAATACACTGTGAAACATTGTAACAACAACAAGAAAAATTCCCAAGGATTTTTTGATTATTTCTATTTTAAGAAAAATATCACTTCTGCCTAATGCCTTTATTGCCTGTAGATTGGTTGAATTAACCGGAATGAAAGCATAGGCAACACAAGCCATTCTCATATATGGCACACAAAAAAGCCATTTTTCGGTAAGGAGCAGTCTGATAAAGGGGTCAGCAACCGATGCAAGCCCAAACATAAGAGGGAAAAGTACATAAGAGCTTGTACTTATAGCATTTCTTGTAAGAACCTTAACCCTTTGAACATCACCATTTTCATTAGACAACGCAGGAAAAAGCACAGAAGAAACACTGGCATCAATATTTGTGGTTATAAGCTGAGGTATCTGCTCACCCTTATTATAAAAAGCAAGATCCGCTGATGTGTAGATTTTGCCTACAACAAGGGAACGTATTTGGTTATAGCCTGTACTTAAAAGCTGACCTAAGGTAATGTTCCATCCATAAAGCATAAGACTTTTTGCTTTTTTTAACGAAAACAAAAGATGCGGACGCCACTCAACCGTAATATAAAGTATAATTGTATCAATAGTTGAGTTCACCATATTCTGTGCAACAAGAGCCCAAACGCCAAAGCCGTGATATGCCATAATTATACCTACTACAGCAGAAACAACCGTACCACCTAAAGTAGAATAGAAAAATCTTTTAAAAAGCATATTGCTTGACACATAAGCATGCTGTATGGACTTAAAGGCATTAACAATAAGTATTAAAGATAAAACACGTATTACCTTAGCCAAACCATCCTGACTGAAAAATCGCTCAATAGAGGGTGATGCAATAAACAGTATAGCATACATTATTACCGCAACAGCAATTGAGCAATAAAGCATGGTTGAATAATCAGTATCATCAGCATCACTTTTTTGTATAAGTGCTGTACTGAAACCTGTGCTCACAAATACATTGGCAAGATTTACAAATATAAGCACCAATGCAACCATACCATAATCAGCAGGCAGCAAAAGCCTTGCAAGTATAACCGAAACAACAAAGGAAACCCCCTGAGCTGCCATTCTCTCAGCAAATTTCCAAAGCAGACCGGAAACAATAACACCTTTTCCCTTTCTTCCATTACTCATATTAATTTACCTCATTTCAATATTTGAACTATCATATCCGTAAAACTCCTTCTGCCTTTTTTATTCATACAGGCAGTATTAAGAAATAAACTGTCATCCTTAAATTTCTCCTCTTTCGTAAAATCATAATACATTACATTCTCTTTTTCAGCAAAATTTTCAAGAGGCTTATTAAGAATATCCTTAAAGCCATTTCCAAAATATTTTATGAAATACGGCGAAACGGGAGGTGTAACAATAACTACCCCATAGCCGCCTTTTTTACAAATATTTATTATATTTTTTATTAATTCAATATTGCTGTCAATATTTTTATTGTTTATATTAAACTCTTTGTTTTTATCAAGAGATATTATCCCATATTTCTTCCATCTGTTAAGACGTCTTTTGCAATCCTCTTCCTTTGCCCTATCATCAGTAAGAATATTTTTATCCAAATCAAATTTATTATATATTTTTTCATCCTTAAAAATATATTTAATATCCCTTGGATTAAACAAAAGAGGAAATAAAATTTCCTTAATCATATCTTTTGTATTAAGAGACAAAATAGAAAAATACTTATATTTTCTCTCCTGCATATAAGAATCAACAATCAAATCCATGTCAGAAACAGAAATTATAACCTGTCCGCCCTTTTTTAAATAATGCATATACTTTTTAAATAAAAGGAGGCTGTATTCCAAGGACTGCTCATTTGTACCAAGATTTAAACCACTGCTATTACTGTAATCATAAGCATATCTTGCCTGTGTACTTCCTATATTTATAATATCAAGAGGAATTTTTTTAAAGCTTTTTATTTTTTTACATCCTCGAATTTATTTTTATATCTGTTTGTTCTTCTGTAAATAACATCTGCTGTCACATATATAATCAACAATACCGACACTAACAAAAGCATACATACCATCCTAACTTTTTTTAATATAAGACATTAAATATCTTATAAAGCCATACCTGTTTGTAATATAAGCAAATTTCTGTTTTAATGTAAGCTTTTCTCTATAAGCAGATAATCTGCACTTTTTAAGCAAAGACCTGTCAAGCTTATTTTCCTTTATATACTGCTCAACAAGCCAATCCATTTTTGCATCCCAACCATATGTAATATTTCTTATTTCCGGAGTTTTTCTGAAATAGGAAACTGTATCTTTAATTCCTTCTTCAAATGTAATTCTGCATTCAAATTCAGGCACAACAGCTTTCATCTTTGAATTGTCAAATACCATATTGGTACCCTTGTCACCAAATAACACTCCTTCATATTCGGGAAGTTTTTTTGCTATGTATTCTGAAGGCATACTGACAACAGGTGCATTTGTACCTGTTGCCTGCATAATCTTTTCAAGAACTTCTTTCCATGTCTGCGTAAAATCTGAGGTTATGTGAAAAGCCTGACCATAAGCCCTTTCATTACCCCACAATCCAACCATACCTACAGCAAAATCCTTTGTATGAGTAAGGGTACATATTGCCCTGCCATCGTCCCAAATCACAACAGGCTTTCCATTTTCAATTCTGTTAATAAGAGTCCAATTTGCTCCACCCGGTATAACGGCAAAAGGTATACGGGTCTTTCCATAGGTAACATAAGGTCTTACAACAGTATAAACCATATTATATTCAGCAATATGTTCCTCAAGATATTTTTCACAAATATATTTATTATAAGCATAATCCCACTTAGGATTGCCTATAGGTGTATCCTCTGTTATAACTTCATTTTCATCTGACTTTTCATAGGCAGTGGCTGAAGATATAAAAATATACTGTCTGCATTTTCCCTTTAAAAGTTCAAGATGCTTTTTAAGTCTTGTTTCCTCCAACACAAGAAAATCCACAACAACATCAAAATAATTGTCACCAAGTTTAGTGCTTAATTCCTCTATAGTGTTATTAACCACATCAGCTATAATAAGCTTGGCTCTTTTATCAATCATATGCTTGTTTCTGCCTCTGTTAAGTATATACACATCAACGCCTCTGTCCAAAGCACAATAACAAACTTCGGAACTGATTATACCTGTACCTCCTATAATCAAGACCTTCATATTACAAACCAATCCTTTCTGTAATTCTGCCAATCTTTCTTCGAAGTCTGAAATAAAAACTACTTCCAAATATTCTAAACATAAGCATTGGACTAAGATTTCTCATTCCCCAAAAGAAAAACCTTCTCATTTTATTTGCCTTAACACACCTATACATATTTTCGTTATTTTCAACGGCTTTTTTTAAATCCGTTTCGACTATTTCAAGAGAGTTTTTTATTGTATTAACCGCATCAAGCCCCTTTTTGCTGTGAACAACAACTGTAGACAAGCCTCTGTTATCAATCATTTTATTATCAACAAGTTTTTCAGCACCCCAACAGTCAGCAAGAGTAATATCACTGACTCTGTAAATTTTTTTATAGGGACAGCTGTAACAGGAGGGGCGCAGCGTAAGTTTCTCAAACATACAGCGCATAAACAGGTTTTTCATACCAACCTCCTTAAAGGTTCTTTTATCTGTGTCAATTTTCATACAAAAGCGGTTCCAACCAATGCTTTTATCCTTAAAATTTATATATTTAATATGTTCTCCTTTAAAATATACAGATAAATATTTATCCCAAACCATAGGAGAAGGAACACCCATACAAATCAAATCAACAGTAATCAAATTATCATATTCCTTACCCATATAAGCCATTAGACCCTCTATCTGACATGCCATACCTGAAAAAAGCACATTCCTGCCCTCTTTCAAAAACCTTTCAGCATCGGCATAAGCAGTGCCTATTTTACTTTGCGCATATTTAGAGCCTATGATTACAGGCAAATCCTTTTCATTTTCAACATAAGTATGTTCAATGCCAAATTTGTCATTAAAGGCTGCACCAAACACAACACCTCCATTATTTAAAACAAACCTTGCAAGAGCACCGAATATTCCTCCGCTTGAACTTAATTCCCTAATTTCAGAATCTGTATTATAAGCGCCAAATGTTTTCTGAACACTGCTTCTTTTAATATTTAATTCATTATTTTTTTCAGAATGAATATAAGGACATATTTTTTCACATAATCCACAGTCCACGCACAAAGACATATTAACATTTGGATAATAAAATCCTTCTTTGTCCCAATCCATAGATATTGCCTTTACAGGACACTTCAAAGCACAAGCACCGCATCCGCTGCAAAGGCATTTATCCTTTATATTAATCATAATATTTTCCTCACATATTTTTATCTATGAAGTCACATATAAGCTCTGTTGTTTTTAATGAAATATTTTTTGCCCTGTCACTTGCAGCCGAAATTCTTTCTTTAATACTGTCATAATTTTTTTCAAGGTAGTCAAAGCCTTTAATCAAATTATTAGGTGATAAATTATTTACATCAATACACAAATCACTTAAATTACTCTGCTCCATAAAGCCTTTCATTTTCTGCTCATAGGAAACGGATATAAAAGGTGTTTTCATTTTAGCAGAAAATATATTTGAATGATACCTTAAACCAATAACAGCATAAAGCCTGCCTATTATGTACTGCTGGAAGTAACAGTCATGCTCATCATCAACGGTAAAGCAATTTTCCTTGCTGTATGAGTTCATTAAATCCCTGTCATTTGCAGTTCCGAAAAGCTGAGGTATAAACACAACACCATAGCCCTTACCGTTAAGATAGTCAATAACAGCATCAAAGGATTCCTTTATACTTTTCTGCACATTGCTATTTTTGCCGTGTACAGGATGCCACTTTAAATCAGTAATTGTAATACCCACGATCTTTTCATATTTGTTAATAAAAGCGTTAAGCTCCTTATACTCTTTAAGCTTATTTTCATTATCTTTTTCATCAACTATACCCTGAAAAGCAGAATCCATAGTAGTATAAACCTCTTTATCAGGCACAAGCTCCTTTGCATAATTTCCCGATACGCCCTCCCTTGTAATTATAAGCTTGGCATTTTCAAGAATTTTCTTTCTGGTTTTATTTTTCTTTGCATCAATAAAAGGACCCATGGAGGGAGCATAAAAGAAATATGGCTTTTTCTGCATATTTACCATTTTAAATTTAAACCAATATCTTTTTTCGGCATGAGCATAGGTTTCACCAAGACTCGGTCCCCCGGGTGCATGGAGAATAATATCTGCCCACTTAATAAGATTATAAAATTCCTTAGATTCTTTAACAAGAGCAATTTTGCCCTTTGTTAAGTATGTAATATACATATCGGGAATGTTCTTTCTTGTACCAAAAGGTACTACCTTATTTACAATTCTTTTATCTTTTTCAGGTAACTGCATCAGCTTAAAATCAGAGTGAATTATTATATTACTGTCAGGATATTTCAGCAAAAGACGGTCAGCCATTGCCCTGACTGCCGATTCATCACCTCTATTGTTCCAATGAGAATTAATAACCAGTATATTCATATAAACTTTCCTTTCTTCTATCTCTTCCGGACAAATTTAATTCTAACTTTTCTTCTGACACTATTTGCATTTTCTGTTTTCATATATAAGGCTTCAGCCATGCACATTACAATCAAAAGCACAAATATACCGTCATACTGCCAGTACCATGCTGTTATATTAACTGCCTGTATCAATAAAAGTATCAAATACATTATCATAAAATAGACATTCTTTTCCTTATATATTATCCAAGCAACGTACGCAAGCCTTATAAAAAGCAGTACAAATACAACAAGACCTACATAACCGTAAATATACATAAGACCAAATATACCATTGTCATTCAGATAAATTTCATCATAAAATCCTGCTGCTGCTGCTGCAGGTTTATAAAGCTCATTTGGATAACCTCCGCCTAAATAAGGATTTTTTTCAAGACGCTGAAAATAATGTTCTCTTCCCTCATTTCTTATATCAAGTGTATCACCGCTGATTTCACCATTTTCTACTACAATTACATCACTCAAATTTCTAAACATCTGTGTATTTAAAAATCCAACAATAAGAGCAATTACACCCACAGCATAAATAAATTTTCTGAGAGAAATTCCCTTCATAAACACAAAACCGCCAAGCAAAGCTGAGATTGTTGCTATTGTAGTGAGTCGACCCTTAATAACCAAAAACGTATACATCATACCTGCAATCAGCATTATCAAGCTTTTATTGAAATTCTTTTTATTAATTATTTTCTCAAGGGCAAAGAACATTGCAAGAGTTATAACACTGTTTGAGAGATAAAGTCTTACACTTCCGTAACGCTGATTTACCATACAATGCATAAATACAACATAATTATACACAAACTGCTGTATAATACTTAAAATTGCCTCAAGCAAAGCAAAATTAATAATTGTATTTTTTAAAGTTTCAATATTTAAAAGCTCCCCCGCAAAAAGCTTTCTTATAGCAAAATATCCAAGCATAATAACAAGAAAAAACCTCTGTGGTCTTATTCCTAAGACAAGGCTTTGTCCAAAAAGTTTGTTTGCCTGCCATGAGCTTAAAAAACATAGTACGGCTATAGCAATAACTTCAGTCATAAAGAGGGGCTTTCCTGTATTTATATTTCTGTATCTTAAAAATATAAAACCAACATATGCTAAATATAAAACAAGCCACAAATCATTATAATTAATAACACCGGCTATATTTATTAAAGAGGTATCAAGCAAATAAAGACAATTTTTAGTTAAAAACAAAAATATAGCCATAATTGTAGCATGAGAAAAAGTAACTTTCATTTTTTTATCCATAATTTTATCTCCTTAACAGTTTTTTGCCTATATAACAACAGGCCAAGTAAATACGGTTCAAAGCCTCTGTTAAATAAAGCATAGGAAGCAAAGTCTTAGAATAATATTTTTTACACATATATCTGCGTGATTCAAATGTATTTTTGGTTGCCAAAATCTTATTAACAAAGCCATTATCCTTATTATTACTGTAGTCGTGATTATGATAATAAAAATCATCAAGAGATACAACAGCCTTTAAGCCCATTTTTTTAAGCTTAATGCCAAGTATATTTTCTTCATTGTAAAGGAACACATTTTCATCAAAAAGTCCCAGTTCACAAAAAACATCAGTCTTTATCATAAAAAAACATCCGGCTATACACTCAGTCTGCACAAGTCCGTTATCAAGCCACCTGTAATCAACATTTTTCTGTTGGTTGCCCTTTTTTATAAAATGAGTTGTTACAACCTCAATTCCATTAGGAATACTCCAACCGCATCTTCTCATTGAGAATTTGCCATTTGTAATAGGCACACCGCCTATAATACCATATTCATCACTTAAATGGAGTTTATTATATAAGCTGTAAAGTACCTCTGCCTTTGGTATTATAATATCAGGATTCATAATTGCTATTGTATCCGAATCAAAATTATCAATTGCATATTTTACACCATAATTATTGCCTGCACTGTAACCTCCGTTTTTACCTGAAGAAATTACACTTATATTCTCAATACCTATATACTTTTTACTTAAGAGCTCATAGGACTCATTAGGTGAAGCATTATCCACAATAATAATTTCAGCTTTTACCCCTGTTTCAATCAGCTTGCCCACACAGGTTATGGTATCACTATAATTTTTATAATTCAGCACAATAATTGCAAGGCTCATATTAATTACCCCAACTCATATATTTTTTCAAGCTTAACAAGCATATTTTTAATACTGTATTTATCTTCAACATAATTTCTTATAAAATCATAATCAAAACTGTTATAATTGTTTACAGCCTTTTCAAGCTTATCTGCAAGATCCGTATAATCTCCTGTTTTAAATACATAACCAAGTTTGTCTGATGAAATTATTTCTCTTGGACCTTCTATATCACAAACTACGCAAAGCCTTTTCATTGCCATGGCTTCAATAACAGATATACCAAAGCCTTCAAACCTTGAAGGCAAAACAAAAATATCTATATCTTCAATAACCCCGGGCACATCCATGACATTGCCTAAAAACTCAATTCTGTCTTTAACATTAAGGCTTTCAGCAAGGTCATTAAGCTCATCAATATATTTCATATTGCCCTTCATAGGCTCTCCTGCGAAGATGCATTTGATATTATAGCCCTTTGACATCAATTCTGCAATAGCTCTAATCAGCAAATCCTGACCCTTTTTGACAGGATAAACTCTTGCAATATTTCCTATTACAATATTATCTCTGTCAAATTTTTTGGCGTCAGAGCACTTAAATTTATCAGTATCTATTGCATTAAAAATAACCTCAACTCTGTTTTCAGGCACACTTTTATCAAGTATTTCCTTTTCAACAGCCTTTGATATTGCAACAATTTTCTTACACATTACATTGCCAAGAATAACCTGCATTTTGTTATATCTGCTGTAATTATTTACATCATGAACCGTATTATATATTCTTACCTTTGGCATCAACAATTTAACAAGCAGGGATGCCTGAATACAGTTCATACCCTGACAGTGCAAAACATCAGGATTAACCTTTCTTACCTCCCTGTAAACGTCAAGCATACACTTAATTTTACCGCTGCCTGCCGGACGCTTCATAAGCACAACATTAATACTTACATCAAGCTCATCAATAAGCTCCTTTAAATAATAGTCATTTATTATACATACTGTTACATTGTGTTTTTTGCTCATACCATTTGCTATATCTACCATAAGTCTTTCAATGCCGCCTACGGTAAATGAAAACAAAAGATACATTATATTCATAACTTTCACCTACTGTCTATCTTTCATCTGCTCTGCAATATCTACATCTACAATTTCTTCCCCCGATTTATTTTTAAGCTGTTCTCTTGATATGTCGCTTAAACCGTCATTAATAACAGCATTAAAATCACAGGTTGAACATCTGTCAAGCTCCTCCTTGGTAATCTTGCCGTCACGATAATCCCTTACAATTTTATTCTCAAACATAGAATACTTCTTTGACTTGAAAAATCTAAGGAACTTATGCCTTAATACCCATATGACAGGCACCCAAATATACTTATGCATAGCAGGAGATACAGAGCCTATCATCCAGCAGTTTCTGTCACAGCAACGCACTTTTTTACGCACATTTTCAGCCTGTGAGGAATCCCAAAGCTCCTCCCAACTAGAAACATCATTAATATTGCCCATAACCTCCTTATCTTTAGTACCGTTACATGGCATAACATCACCGTAAGGATCAATAAAGAAGGTATCAAAAGCCATATCACAAGGCAATAATCTCTTCTGACCAAATATATAGTTAATAAGTCCATGATTAAAGTATGCCCTAAACCACTTTTTAGGTGACTTGGACTTTAAAAGCTCATTTATCAGATCCTCAAAAGCCTGTCCTACCATCATTCTGTCCTTAATAATATTCTTTGCCTCTACAAAATAAAAAGAATTATGTAATGATGCAGTAGCAAATTCCATATTCATTTCATCAGAAAGGTTATATAAAGCAACAAGGTCTTTGGCATTGGCATCCTGAACAGTCATTCCAAAGCCTACATCCTTCATACCCATTTCAACAAGCTTTTTAAGAGTTGTATATCCACGGTTAAAGCCGTCATCAAGCCCTCTTATTTTGTTGTTTGTATCCTCAAGCCCTTCTATTGAAATTCTGATTCCAATGTTAGGAAATTCTTTGCACATATCCACAATTCTATCGGTAAAAAAGCCGTTAGTAGATATAACGATTCTGTCTGACTTTTTATATAATTCTCTTACTATGTCTTTTAAATCAGTTCTTATAAATGGTTCACCACCTGTAATATTGGTAAAATACATAGGAGGAAGCTTTTTAATAGCCTCTAATGTAATTTCCTCATCAGGTTTTGAGGGTGCTTTATACCTGTTGCACATATTACATCTTGCATTACATCTATATGTAACTATTACAGTCCCGTTTAATTTTTTCATAATATAACTCCTCGTATAATTTTAAAATTATTGTTTAGTGTATTAAAACAAAAACATCAATTTTTATAATAAAGTTTATCTGTTATTTTTTTAATATGATTAAACAATATATATAATAAATAAGAAAACAATATAGTCAGCACAAATGTAAATATTACCTTAAAATAAATATTAATATCTAACATTTTAACTATACGAATAACCAATCCGTGAATTAAATATATTTCAAGGGAAATACAGCTTAATAGGTCTGTACCCTCCCCCTTTTTAACCAAAGGTAACTTAATATTATAGACAATCCATACAACAAATAACACAAAAAATATAACAGATATTTGTTTAAAAATACAATTTAAAATTATATTTCCGTCACTTGATAAATAGCTTAAAAAAGAATATACCTGTAATATATCCACCTATATATAAAAACACTTTAAAGAAACCACCAACTCCAAAGGAAATTTGTATGTGATGTAAAACAATAATAATAGCACAAACTGCCTTTAGTAATTTACTGTTATCTTTATCTAAAACACAGTTACTTTTTTCTATAAACATATTAATCGCCCTTTTAAAAATCAAATTTCCGTATATAAAACATACTTTTTTATTTCCAGTTGCCTAGCAAAATTTTATTTACCAAAGGTATTTTCCTAATTATATATTTACATACAAAATATGGCACAACAGCACCTAGAACAAACATAAGCCCTACTACCAATAAATAAGGCAGGTTTAAAAATTTATAGCATATAACTCTCACAGGTATCTGTACAAAATAACTTAGTAAATAAATATCAT
>DBGCRA010000190.1:0-6880 GCA_048359195.1 Candidatus Gallispira sp. | reverse complement strand
AACTCACGAAATGGGCTTTGCAAAGGAAGTTGCCGACAGGGTAGTATTTATGTATGAAGGTATTGTTTTGGAGGAGGGCACACCTGATATTATATTTAATAATCCTGCTAATGAAAGAACCAAGACCTTTATACAGTCGGTGTTGAAGTAATATTATGAGTAAGTACAGAAATTATTTTCTTCTGTTTTTAGCTGCCTTTGTATGGGGTGTTGCTTTTGTTTCTCAGTCAAAGGGAATGGAATATATGAAACCCTTTACATTTACGGCAAGCAGAAATATTCTGGCTGTAATTGCACTTATGCCTGTTATATTTTACAGAAGAAAAAAAGAGGATAATAAAAATCTAAATTGGAGTATAACAATTATTGCAGGTGTTTTGTGCGGTATAGCTTTAACGGCGGGAAGTCTTTTTCAGCAGTATGGAATTGTTACTACAAGTGTAGGAAAGGCAGGATTTATAACTACACTTTATATTATTTTTACTCCGATTTTAGGTATATTTATTGGAAAAAGGGCACCTTTTATTGTATGGATAAGTGCAGTAATTGCTGCCTTTGGTATGTATCTTTTGTGTATGAACGAAAGTTTTGCAATAAGCAAAGGTGACATAATGGTGTTTTTATGCGCCGTTTCCTTTGCTGTACATATTTTATTGATAGATTATTTTTCACCCAAGACTGACGGTGTTATAATTTCAGCCATACAGTTTTTTGTATGCTTTGCAATTTGCACAGTACTTGCATTTGTTTTTGATAAACCAAGTGTTGAACAGATTAAAATGGGTGTTGTTCCAATACTTTACGCAGGCTTTATTTCAAGCGGTGTGGGTTATACTTTTCAGATAGTGGGACAGAATGGTGTTAATCCTACTGTTGCTGCAATTATTTTAAGCCTTGAATCTGTTATAGCTGCTATAGCAGGAGTGACAGCTTACAAATTGGGATTTTTGGCAACAGATCAAAGTTTAAGTTTCAGACAGGTTTTAGGGTGTGTAATAGTTTTTGCGGCAGTTATACTTGTGCAGCTTCCTGTTGAGGAAAAGACAAAAGCAATAAAATTTGATTAAAAAACTAAGAAGGATTCTTTAAAAAGATATCCTTCTTTTTAATTTTATTGAATATAGTCTTTTAAATTTAATAAAAATGATGTAAAATTACATTTAGATATAAGTACCATTCTTTCAAAATTGGATTTTGATATCTTAATTTTAGAATAAAGCTGAGGTTATTTTTACTTAAAAATATTTGATATAATTTTTCTGTAAATATTAAATGTTGTATACCAAAAAGGAGATATTAATGTGATATTAATTAAAGCAATAGCAGTATTTTTTTCGTCAAATATATTTTCAATTATTAAAATTTTAAATTTGCCTCCTGCACTAAATTTGCCGCTGATTATAATTGGTGCATCATACATTATATTTTTTAATATTAAGCCTACAGTAAAAAAACAGCCCGGAATAAGAAATCAGAGAATAAAAAACGGTGTTTCTCTTCTTGAGGTGTTTCTTATTCTTATAATTTTTGATATTATTTGGCTTATATTTATGATATGTGGTAATTATATTTCCGTAAGGGATATTATAATTAACAGCATTATTGTTGTTATACAGCTGTTCATTCTTTTTTGGAATGGTATAATAAGGACTTACATATTTTCATTACAGCTTGGTATTAAATGGCGTGTTGCAGGAATAATATGCGGTTTTATACCTGTAGTAAACATAGTGGTTCTTACAAAAATAATAAGGATTGCTGATTCAGAGCAAAAAACAGAGGCTAAAAAGCTGGTGATTAATAATTTGCGCAAAAATCAGGAAATATGTAAAACAAAATATCCTATACTTATGGTTCATGGTGTATTTTTCAGAGATTTCAGATTTTTTAACTATTGGGGACGTATTCCCGATGAAATTAAGAAAAACGGCGGCGAAATTTATTACGGCAATCAGCAGTCAGCGGCATCTGTAGAGGAATGCGGCAGAGAATTGGCCGAACGTATTAAAAGTATTGTCAATGAAAGTGGCTGTGAAAAAGTAAATATAATTGCCCATTCCAAGGGTGGCCTTGATTCACGCTATGCCGTTAGCTTTTTTGGTGCCGATAAACATGTAGCCTCACTTACAACGGTGAATACGCCTCATTATGGATGTCAGTTTGCGGATTATATTTTAAATATTGCACCTGAAAGGCTGAAAAATTCTGTAGCTGCCAAATATAACAGAATATTAAAAAAGCTGGGTGACAACAATCCCGATTTTTTATCTGCGGTGCGAGATTTAACTGCTGAAAGCTGTATTAAGCGCAATGAAATTTGTAAAAATTCAAATAATGTGTATTATCAAAGCGTTGGTTCAAAGGCTTTAAAGGCAACAAGCAGTCAATTTCCTTTAAATCTATCATATTACCTTGTGAAATATTTTGACGGAGACAATGATGGTCTTGTAGCTGTGGATTCAATGAAGTGGGGCGAAAACTTTAAAATTTTTGAGCCTATAAAAAACAGAGGTATAAGTCACGGCGATATGATAGATTTAAATCGTGAAAATATTGATGGTTTTGATGTAAGAGAGGCTTATGTTGATATTGTCAGGAAGCTCAAAATAATGGGATTCTAGTTAATATTTTTATAAATATAAAATGTCGAAAATAATAAATATAAGTCGATATGCTTTGAGATTTGGAAAAATATATTAAATATCTTTTGTTTTTGTGTACAAAAAGTTAATTTTTTGTTATTTTAAGTGACAAAGAAAACATTATGTGCTATAATTATTATGCTATATTAATATTTATACAAGGGGGATATTACAGTATGAATAAATTTATTGAAAGCATATCTGCGGAAAATGGAATTCCAAATGGTTTGTCGGTTGAGGATCTTTATGCTTATTCAAAAAGTATGATGTTTGACTACATTGAGGATAACAACAAGGTTAAGCAACTTAAAAATACCGAGGAGTTGGCCAGAAAGATTATTGAAATTGAAGATAATGAAAGAGCTTATGGAAATTATCTTTTTATATTAATTAATTCAGGTCAATACAACAAGGCTTTTATGGAATGTAAAAAGCTTTTAAAGAATGAAAAGTTTACAAGATTTGCTCTTGCTAATTTAAGTGACTATATTTTTGTTGAGAAGGGTTTTATAAATAATGAAAAGAGAATTGAAATTTTAAGAAAAAGATTACTGCTTTCCAAAAGTGATACTGAAAAAAGATACATATTAGATATTATTAAAAATGCTTAATAAAAAATTTCAGTGGAGTTAATCCCCACTGAAATTTTTTTATAATGTTAAGTTATATTTTGAAAGCCAATAATTAACTTGTATAATATATGCCAATAATTGAGGAGTTGCCATAAGTTGACCAAACCATGGTTTGCCATAGTCTGATGTTGAGTTTAAAATAGTATTTATTTCCTGTTTATTTAATATAGGAAGAATTGGTGCGTTATTATCGGATATAATTTCTGCAACTCTCTCCTTTAGAATTTTTTCGTAATTGGGATTATAGGTTTTAGGATAGGGAGATTTTTTTCTGTTTGTAATTTTATCAGGCAGCAAATCCTTTGCACTGTCCCTTAACAATCCTTTTGTTATGCCATTATGGCATTTATATTCCCATGGTACATTCCACATATATTCAATTATTCTGTGGTCAGCATAAGGTACTCTTGCCTCAAGACCACTGTACATAGATGCTCTGTCCATTCTGTCAAGAAGTGTTGTCATAAACCATTTTAAATTTAAAAATGAAATTTCCCGTTGTCTTTTTTTAAATGAATCTTCTCCTTCAAGTACAGGTACTCGGGAAATTGAATGCTTGTATTGTTTGTCAATATATCCCTTTAAGTCAAGGGAAGATACAGTATCGGAATTTAAAATAGAATTTCTTACATTATAATTTACTGACCATGGGAATGTATTGGCATTTATAAATTCTTCTCTGTGAAACCAAGGGTATCCGCCAAAAATTTCGTCAGCACATTCACCGGTCAAGGCAACTTTGTTGTGTTCTTTGACAAGTTTGCAGAAGTATAGCATTGAAGCATCAACATCTGCCATACCGGGCAAGTCTTTTGCATCTACTGATAAATAGAGATAATCAGCAAGTTCCTCGTTGTTACATTCAAGATAGGTATGATTAACATTGAAATTATTAAGCATTATATCTACATAAGGTCTATCCTGTTCGGGCTGAAAGGAGTTTGATACAAAATATTTGTTGTTATCCTTAAAGTCAAATGAAAAGGTGTTAAATGTTTTGCCTTCTTTTGCAAGGAAGTTTGCTGCTACGGCAGTAACTATACAGGAGTCAAGCCCTCCCGAAAGAAAGCTGCATACAGGAACGTCTGATACCATCTGATATTCAATAGCTGAGGTTACAAGATATTTGACATCATCAACTGCTTCTTCGTAAGATTTAGTATATTCTTCGGATTTAAGTGACCAATAAGGATATTCTTTAAAACCATTTATATCGTATACACCATAGTGACCGTATTTTATTTCAAATATTCCCTTAAAAACACCGTTGCCTTCCGTTCTTGCAGGTCCTATGCCAAATATTTCTCTTAATGAATTGTTATCTATTTCGGGAGAAATTTTGGGGTGCTTAAAAAGCGCCTTTATTTCAGAGGCGAAAACTATTGTATTTCTTTTCAATGAATAAAAAAGAGGCTTTATGCCACAGCGATCCCTGAAAAGAAAAAGCTTTTTAATGCAGTCATCCCAAATTGCAAAGGCAAAAATTCCGTTAAGCATTTTTACTGCCTCTGTGCCGTATTCAATATAGGCAAATAAAATGATTTCGGTATCTGAGGTTGTTTCAAATTTATAGCCCTTTGAAATAAGCTCGGCTTTTAAAGGTTCTGCATTGTAAATTTCTCCGTTATATACTATGGTATATTCGTTTTCATTTACAATTCTTGTCATTGGCTGGTTTCCGTTGTACAAATCTCGTATTGTAAGTCTTGTTTGGCTCATACCAATGTTCTTTTTTAAATATTCGCCTGTGTTGTCTTTTCCTCTGTGGGCAATTTCCTCCCTCATTTTAATAAGTATGTTATGCCAGTAATATTGGTTTGAAGTATAATCCATATCAAAGGAACAAAAGCCTGATATTCCACACATATTTTACCTCCGCAAAAACATTTCTTAAACTATTTTATTCAATAAATGTATAAAAATACTTGACAATATTTTTTTTTGGCTTTATAATAATGTAAGTTTAAAAACTGTGAAGGCGAAAAGTAGATACAGTGGTTTTAACAGAGATAGGTTGTCATCGGCTGTAAGCAATCTTTAAATGAAGCTGTGTTGAAGTTCACGCCGGAGTTCTTTTCCTGAAATTTTCAGTAGGGAAATGCGGTTGAGGTCGTTATTCTTCGTAAAGTGTCCGACGTTTTTGTCGGGAAGCTGGGTGGTACCACGGTATATTATCGTCCCTTATTGTATAATAAGGGACGTTTTCTTTTTTAATAAGAAATGGAAGGAGATAGAAAATGAAAGAAAAATTAAGCCAGATTAAAGAACTGGCAATCAAGAAACTTGCAGACGCAAAAGATCTTAAGGCTTTAGATGATTTAAGAGTTGAAATTCTTGGTAAAAAGGGTGAATTAACTCAGATACTAAAGGGTATGGGTGCATTAAGTAAGGAAGAAAGACCTGTTATTGGTCAGCTTGCAAATGAGGTAAGAAGTGAAATTGAAACTAAGCTTGAAGAAGCTAAAAAAGCTCTTGCGGCTAAGGCACAGGAGGCTAAATTAAAGGCTGAAACTATTGATGTTACTATGCCGGGTAAGGTAACAGAGCTTGGTCACAAGCATCCTATGACACAGGTTATTGATGAAATTAAAAATATATTTATTGGTATGGGCTATGAAATTGCGGAGGGTCCTGAAGTTGAAACAGCTTATTACAACTTTGAGGCTCTTAACATTCCTAAGGACCACCCTGCAAGAGATGAGCAGGATACTTTCTATATAAATGGTATTGGTGATTTCTTATTGAGAACTCAGACATCCCCTATGCAGGTAAGAGTAATGGAGAGCAGAAAGCCTCCAATAAGAATTATTGCTCCGGGTAGAGTATATCGTTCTGATGAGGTAGATGCTACCCATTCTCCTATTTTCCATCAGCTTGAAGGTCTTGTAATAGACAAGGGCATTACAATGGGCGATTTGAAGGGAGCTTTAGCCGAGTTCGCAAAGGGATTGTTTGGCGAGGATACTAAGGTAAGATTCAGACCTCATCATTTCCCATTTACTGAGCCAAGTGCAGAAATGGACGCATCCTGTTTTGCCTGCGGCGGCAAGGGCTGCAGAGTTTGTAAGGACAGCGGTTGGATTGAGGTTCTTGGCTGTGGTATGGTTCATCCAAAGGTACTTGAAATGTCAGGCATTGATCCTAAGGTTTATTCAGGCTTTGCCTTTGGTATGGGTCTTGAAAGAGTAGCAATGCAGAGATATGCTATTTCAGACCTTAGATTGTTATTTGAAAATGACGCTAAGTTCTTAAAGCAGTTTTAATTAGGAGGGTTGAAGTATTATGGATTTACCGATGAGATGGTTGGAGGAGTATGTGAATTTAGACACTACTACTCAGGAATTTATTGATAAAATTACTTTGTCAGGCTCTAAGGTGGAGTCAGTTACAAGTCTTGCCAAGGATATTACAGGTGTTGTTACAGGTAAGGTCCTTGAAATTGAAAAACACCCTGATGCTGATAAACTTGTTGTAACTAAGGTTGATGTTGGCGGTGAGGAGCCTTTACAGATTGTTACAGGTGCACCTAATCTTTATGTTGGTGCAATTGTGCCTGTTGCTTTGGTTGGTGCTACCGTATATCATGGCAACAGTCTTGAAAAAATT
>DBGCRA010000189.1:0-6415 GCA_048359195.1 Candidatus Gallispira sp. | reverse complement strand
AATATTAAAGTATTTTGTAAGATATGCAAGATTATGTTTTTCACATTCTTTATTATATTTTCGGCTTAAATACAGTGTGTCTAAAACAGGGTTATTAATGTCTATATTTTGTCTTTTGGCATTAGTAAGCAAAAAAGACATATCAAACCCGGCATTATGTGCAATTAAAGGCAAATTGCCTATAAAGCTCACAAATTTGGGCAAAATTTCTCTAATCGATTCTTTATCTGCAACCATATCATTTGAAATATGAGTTATATTTGATATGTAATATGGTATAAACTGTTCAGGATTAATTAAAGTATTAAATATACCTGAAATTTCACCCTTGATAACTTTTACGGCACCAATTTCAATAATATTATTTATTCCCGGTTTCATACCTGTTGTTTCAAAGTCAAAAACAACATAATCATTGACAACAGGCTCTAATATTTTTTCATAAACAAAGGGCTCACAGCTTTTTTCGGTTTTTATCTTAGAAGGTCTGTAGTTAAAATATTCATTTTTGTTTAAGTCAGATTTTTTTACTAAATAGTCCAGAAAATTATCCATAATCAATAGCTCCTGAATAGACCTATAACCTTGCCTATTATGTTACAGTCTCTGACAAATATAGGTTCGTAAGTATCATTTTCAGGCTGTAAACGAATGTATTTATCTTCTTTGTAGAAGGTTTTGCAGGTAGCGGAATCATCAATTAAGGCAATAATTATTTCTCCGTCTTTAGCCTGTGAAACCTGATTTACCAAAACAAGGTCATTATTTAATATGCCTGCATTAATCATACTGTTACCCTTTATTCTTAACATAAACACCTTGCTGTTAGTGAGGTAAGATGTGGGAATGGGAAAGTATCCCTCTATATTTTCATCGGCAAGTATTGGCAAACCTGCGGCAACAGAACCTACTATAGGCACATTGCTGTATTCAGGTGTGGTTACATCGGATGCACTGTCTAAATAAAAGTCATTTTCTAAGATTTCAATACATCTTTTTTTGGATTTAGGTCTTGAAATATAACCCATTTGTTCTAAATTGTCTAAATGATAATGAATGGATGAAGGAGAGGAAAGACCAACTGCCTTGCATATTTCTCTGATAGAGGGTGTAATGCCTTTTTTTATCTCGCTTTTTATATATTCATATATCTTTGACTGCATTTCTGTAAGTTCTTGCATAGTATCAACCTTTCGAAATTATATTCTAACATTATTTTATCATATTTTGAAAAAAAGTAAAGGGTTTTTAGATAATTTGTTTGAAAAAAAATATTGCAACCTAGTTGAACAAGCCTTAAAATTAATACATGGGAGGGATAGTTATGATAAATTGCAGATACAGTAATGATGTATATATTGTTGAACTCAGCGGTGATATTGACCATTGTACAAGTGAAAAAATTAAAAGGGAGATTTATATGAATACAGGTAAATTTGTTCGAAAAATGGTAATTGACCTGACTAATGTCGAATTTATGGATAGCTCGGGTATAGGTATGATATTAGGCAGATACAGAGAGATAAAGGAAAGAGATGGAAAGATTGCTCTTACGGGAATAAAGGGTAATATGGAAAGAATATTTAATATGTCAGGGCTTTATAAAATAATAAATAGATACAATACTACTGATGAGGCTTTAAAGGAATGGGGGAAGTGTAATGAATAAAATGAGGATTACATTTGATGCCGTTTCTGAAAATGAAGCCTTTGCCAGACTTGCCGTTGCAGGCTTTCTTATTTATAAAAATCCCGGGATTAATGAGATTGAAGACATTAAAACAGCGGTATCGGAGGCTGTTACAAATTCCATTATACACGGCTATGAAAATAGGGAAGGCGAAATTGATTTAAGCTGTACTGTAATAGGCAATAGTATAGTTATTGTAATTGAAGACCGGGGAAAGGGTATTGAGGATATAAAAAAAGCAATGGAACCGATGTATACATCCAAGCCTGAATGTGAAAGGTCAGGCTTAGGATTTACGGTTATGGAAAGTTTTATGGATAAAATTGAGGTTGAGTCGGAAATAGGTAAGGGTACAAAGATAACATTGTATAAGGACTTGGTATAATATGGATAGAATACATAATTTGATTAAAGCAGCACAAGAGGGTGATAAGGCTGCCTTTGAATGTGTAGTTAATGAAAATATAGGTCTTGTATGGAGTGTTGTCAGGCGTTTTCAGGGGAGGAATATAGATAACGATGATTTGTTTCAACTTGGTTCAATGGGGCTTATAAAAGCTGTTAAAAAGTTTGATTTTAATTATGATGTTAAATTTTCAACCTATGCCGTACCTATGATAATTGGTGAGATTAAAAGGTTTTTAAGGGATGACGGTATTATAAAGGTTAGCCGCGGCTTGAAAGAAACTGCCTTTAAGGCAATGAAAGCAAGAGAATATCTGACTGTAAAGAACAATAAGGAGCCAAGTATTGAGGAAATAGCCGAATATATTAATATAGATAAGGAAACTCTTGTTATGGCAATAAATTCTTCAAGGGAGGTTGACTCAATAGACAGAAAAATTGAGTGTGATAAGGGCAAAGATATGGCCGTTATTGACACAATAGCTTCAGAGAGTGATAAAAGTGACAAAATCGTCAATAATATTCTGCTTGAGGAAACCTTGAAAAAGCTTGAAAAACGTGAAAAGGATATTGTAATAATGAGATATATTCAAGAGCTTACACAAAGTGAGGTTGCAAAAAAAATAGGTGTGTCCCAGGTACAGGTATCAAGACTTGAAAAAAAGATTTTGTTAAAAATGAGAGAGTATATGACTGGCTAGGAATAAAATTTAAAAATTAACAAATACTACTGTGTGTGAAAACACACAGTTTTTTATTGGGAGTGATGTTGTGGATATTTATATAAAGCCTGACAAAAAAATAAAGCTGACAAAAACAGGCAATGTGTATATCAAAGATATTGCCGATGTTTATACGGAAAGCAGTATAAAATCAAGAGTAGAAAAAATAAAGATAATGGAAATAAAAAAAAATAAAAATATGTGCTACCTTGTGTCTGTTATTGATATAATCAATGCTATTGACAAAACTTTGCCGGGCAATACAATAAATAATGTTGGTGAAATGGATACCATTGTTGAATACTCCATACCCAAAAAGAAAAGCAAAATATGGCAGTATGTTAAAATTATTTTTGTTGCTCTTGTGCTTTTTGCCGGATCCGCTACAGCAATAATGAGTTTCCATTCAGATGCTCAAATGGCAACGGTATTTGAAAATTATTACTATATTTTCTTTGGAGAAAGAGTAGAAAATCCTGCAATTATTGACCTGCCTTATGCAATAGGTCTGGCTATAGGTATAGTTGTGTTTTTTAATCACATTGGAAATAAAAAGCTTACAAGTGACCCAACACCTATTGAGGTGGAGCTTTCTGTTTATGAAAATGACGTAACTGCCAATATAGTAGATACATTAAACAAGGAGAAAAAAAATGACAATACTTAAAAATTTGATTTTAATACTTTTAGGTATTGGAGGCGGTGCAGTTATATCGGGTGCGGTATTTGCCTTTATTTCAATTATTGGTGTTGTGCCCAGATTGGCGGAAAAAACAAAGACAAATAAGTATATTATGTTTTATGAAAATGTGATTATTGCAGGAGGTATATTTGGTGTATTTTCAATAGTTTATAATTATTATCTGCCTATTGGTGTTATTCCGACAATGCTTTACGGACTTTTTATAGGTATTTTTTACGGCTGCCTTGCAGTTTCTCTTGCGGAGGTGCTTAATGTTATACCTATACTTACAAGGAGGACTATGCTTAACAGGGGTATAAAATATTTTATAATTGCTATTGCTTTAGGTAAGGCTTTAGGCGCAATTATTTATTACTGTGTAGATGGTTTTTATAAAATTTAAGGGGTGAATTTATGGGAAAGGAAATAACTAAGGAAAAATACAGCAGTATGGTAAAAAAAGCGTCACCAAACAGTCCCATAGTTACAAACTGTATCAAGGCTTTTATTGTGGGAGGAATTATATGCTGTATAGGTCAGTTTATAACTAACTGCTGTAAGGTATTTGGTTTTAGTGTTGAAGAAAGCAATACTTATACATCAATTATTCTGGTTATTGCAGCATCAGTTCTTACAGGTCTTGGCTGGTACAGCAAGTTGGGAAATTTTGCGGGAGCAGGTTCAATAGTACCTATAACAGGCTTCTCAAATTCCGTAACGGCTCCTGCCATTGAATTTAAAAAGGAAGGCTTTATATTGGGACTTGGTGCTAAAATATTTATAGTTGCAGGACCTGTTATACTATATGGAGTTTTGACGTCAATGGCAGTAGGTATTATTTACTATTTTGTATCATAGGAGGGAATATGGCAAAGCATATAGGCAAACAATCAATGGAATTTGAAAAGGATATATCTATTATAGCTACTGCCTCAACAGTTGGTACAAAGGAGGGGCAGGGGCCTTTAAGAGAATATTTTGATGTAATATTAACCGATAATTTATATGGTCAGGACAGTTGGGAAAAGGCAGAAAGCAAAATTGCATCAGATAATTTAAAACTGGCTGTAAATAAGGCAGGCTTAAATCCCTCTGACATAAGCTATGTTGTAACAGGAGATTTGCTTAATCAGTGCTGCGGCTCTACATTTGGAGTAAGAAGTCTTAAAATTCCCTTTTTTGGTGTGTTTGGTGCCTGTTCGACTATGGGGGAAGCAATGGGATTAAGCGCTGTTCTCCTTGACGGCGGCGGTGCAAAATATGTGTTGTGCGGTGCGTCAAGTCACTTTGCATCAGCGGAAAAGCAGTTTAGATTTCCTATGGATTTGGGCACACAGAGAACACCTACAGCAAGCTGGACAGTAACAGGGGACGGTGCGGCAGTGCTTGGAATAGGCAATGAGCATCCTTATGTAAGACGTATTACAACAGGTAAAATATTGGATTTGGGAATAACTGATGCCAACAATATGGGGGCAGCTATGGCACCTGCGGCGGCTGATGTAATATATCAGCACTTATCTGATTTTTGCTTTAAGCCTGATTATTATGATGTAATAGCAACAGGAGATTTAGGCTATGTAGGTCAAAAGCTGCTTATTGAGCTGTTAAAAGAAAAGGGCATTGATATAAGTAAAAATCATATAGACTGTGGTATAGAAATATTTGATAAGGAATTGCAGGATACACATTGTGGTGGCAGCGGTTGTGCCTGTTCGGCAGTTACATTTGCCGGAATGCTCTATAATAAGCTAAGGCATAAAAAAATAAATAGGCTGCTTTTTGTGCCAACAGGTGCACTTATGAGCCCAACAAGCGTTCAGCAGGGAGAAAGTATTGCAGGAATTGCCCATTGTGTAGGCATAGAGAATTGAGGTGAAAATATTGGACTATGTTAAGGCTTTTTGTGTAGGGGGACTTATATGTGTACTGGGGCAGATATTACTTGATAAAACAAAGCTGACATCAGCAAGAATACTTGTATTGTTTGTTGTGGTCGGCTGTGTTTTGGGAGGGCTTGGCTGGTATCAAAAACTTGTGGAATTTGCAGGAGCAGGAGCAAGTGTGCCGCTTTTCGGATTTGGCAACAGTCTTGCGAGAGGAGTTATGAGTGAGATAGATAAGACAGGCTGTTTGGGTATTTTTACAGGAGGCCTAAAAGCGGCAGCAGGTGGGATAACTGCCGCTATAGTGTCTGCCTTTGTTATGGCCTGTATATTTAATCCGAAGGAAAAATAGAAATTTTGATAATCTGAGGGCACTTGCAGGAATGCAGGTGCTTTTATTATGGAAGATCAGGAAGATTGTATACTCTTAAATCCTCTTCTTGTTTTGCACGCTGAATCATATATGCTGTGATGCTCATATTATACTTTGTAATATAAGATATACAATTATCGCAATGAAGAAACAAATGCTTGATTCTCATATATTTACAACGTCTTTTAAATATATTATCAATATATATAAACGTATCGCATCCATTTTTTATATCGTCAAAAAGCTTACGATCTTCAAAAGTCCATTTTTTTCTGTTGTATTTGTATGGAACAAATACTGTTAATTTAATCTGTGGGTATTCTTGTTTTAATTCCAATATTGCTTTGCCGGCTGTCATATCAAAGCCTAAGACTCCCCAAATGTAAAAATTAACAACTCCTTTTTTTATAAGTAAAGTTATTATTCTTTTAAACTTAATCAAGTGACTGTTATACTTTGAATAGGGTACATTGCTTTGTGTTATAAAACAGCAGTTTTGATTTTTGTTTTCAATAATGTTGTTTTCCATAATATCAATCCATTCTTTTTGTATATTTATTTTGTATCTTTAATATTATTTTATCTAATTTGTTTAGAGATGTCAAGGGGAAATTGATAAATATATTAGATATTTTTCGCATAATATATAGTACAATT
>DBGCRA010000188.1:0-5260 GCA_048359195.1 Candidatus Gallispira sp. | reverse complement strand
GTAAATTGTCGCAAAAAATTTACCTTGATCGCTTTGCTCAAGGACATTTTTTGCTATCAAAATGGGAGTACAAGCTCCCACTGAATACAAAGGCATCGCAGATGCCGTCGGTTATGAGTATGTTAAAAAACGAAGTTTTTTAAATTTTACGTAGCGTAAGCGGAGTACGAATATCTTTGAATTGAAAGGAATGAGTTAAATGGCAGGAAAAAAGACAAAAGGCAGGGCAGCAGAACCTGCTGAAGTTTTAAAGACTGAAGGGGCAAATGTTGTGACTGAAAATGTTACGGAGGTTACAGCGGCTGAAGAAGTTATTACCAAAGATGCGGCTAAGGCTGCGGATAAGGCGGAAACAAAATCAGCAGCAGTAACAGGGGATACTGTTACTAAAAAGAAAGTTAAAAACTTTTCAAAGCAAAGTATTTTACGCTTTGAAAAATATTCAAGGTACAAGGACCTTCTTGGTGCTGTACTTGAAGATAACAAAAGATACAGTGTTGATGAAGTGGATTTAATTTTAAAGGAGGATGATTAATTATGGCTTTAGGCGGAGGTACTTTTACAACACAGAACAAAACTTTACCAGGTGCTTACATTAACTTTGTAAGTAAGGAAAGAGCAAGTGCAAGCGTATCAGACAGAGGATATGCAGCTATGCCTTTGCTTCTTAACTGGGGTCCTGAAAATCAGGTTATTACGGTTACTAATGAGGATTTTATTAAAAATAGTCTGAAAATTTTTGGCTATGCTTATGATGCAGATGAATTAAAGGGTTTAAGAGATTTATTTACTAATGCTACTACTCTTTATACTTACAGACTTAATGGCGGCGGTACTAAGGCTAGTAATGCTTTTGGTACTGCTAAGTATAGCGGTGCTTTGGGTAATAGTATTTGTAATGTGGTAAACATTAGTGAAAAAATAAATTCAACGGTGTCTGCTGATGATATGGAAGTTGGAATGATATATGATGGTGAAGTGAGTGGACCAATAGAAACATATGTACTTAATCCTTATTTTTCAGTGGTGGCACAAGCTGACATAACTGTAGGGAATGTTAATGATACTGTAGGCGGCACAAGTTTTACAAATGTTTTAAAAATACAAGGAAAGGCACAAAAGAGCGATACGTACGGAATTTACAACGTTCTCAAGGTTGAAGCTCCCGGACAGTCAGAAATTACATTATATTGTGCAAATGGAGATTCAGGAGTTGATGGTACAAATCAGACAAATTGGGATATTGCTCTTTATGATGAGGATTTTAATATTATTGATGCGGCAGGTGTTGACAATATAGCTATGCATGTAGGCGGAAATGTCATAACACTTGAAACACCTAAGGCAGGTACTTATTATATTGGAATTGCAGGGGCTACCCTTAAGTTGTATAGTGCAAATATTACAGTTTATGATTATGATGTAAAGACAATTTTTAACGGCGAAGTTGTGGACGAGCAGACTGTTAATAATATGTCAGAGCTTGTAAGTGATTACATTGATTATGACAGCAATGCTACCCTTTATGAGACAGCAGGGCTTTATATGACAGGTGGTACAGATGTTACATCAGCAAGTGCAAGTGCTCATCAGAAGGCGTTAAATGCTCTTGAAAGCTACAGCTTTAATACTTTGGGCTGTATTTCTGCTGATGATACTATTAAAAAGCTCTATGCGGAATATACAAAGCGTTTAAGAGATGAAAGCGGTGTTAAGTTCCAGTGCGTTGTTTACAATTATGCTGCTGATTATGAGGGTGTTATTAATGTTGTGAACAGTGTGAAGGACGGCGAAAGCGGCAGTGAAATTGTTTACTGGGTTACTGGTGCAAGTGCAGGCTGTGCTGTAAACAAGAGTCTTGCTAATACTACTTATAACGGTGAGTATGATGTATATACTGACTATACACAGCCTGAACTTACTGCTTTATTAAAGGCAGGTAAGTTTGTGTTACACAAGGTTGGTGACGATGTAAGGGTTTTAAAGGATATTAATTCTTTTGTAAGCACTACCAAGGATAAAAATGAGGACTTCTCTTTAAATCAGGTAGTAAGAGTTCTTGACCAGATTGGTAATGATATTGCGGTATTATTTAATGACAATTACTGCGGTAAGGTGCCTAATGATAAGGCCGGAAGATTAAGCCTTTGGAATGATATTATTAAGTATTGCGAAACTTTAAGCGATATTAGAGCTATTGAGGACTTTTCAGATGATGATTGTTCCGTTGCGGCAGGCGACAGTAAGACTGCTGTTGTTGTGGATTTATCTGTGTATCCGACTTGCGCTATGGATACGCTTTATATGACAGTTTATGTGCAGTAAATAATTTTTATTGTGCCAAAGGTGATAAATATTTAGTTTAATTCAAAGGCATTTTTGTGATGTTGTGCAAAAATGCTTTTGAATTCTTAACTTACAATTGGCAAGCCAATCGTAAGTTAAACATTATTTTATGAATTTTAGTCAAATACAAAAAAAGGAGAGATGATTTATGGCAACTATTATGCAGGCCAGAGACAGTTTAAGTGCAAGACTTGCACAGTGTTATGTTACTATTGACGGTAACAGATATAATTTTATGCAGGCTATCAATGTTGAGGCTAATATTGAAAAGACTAAGTCAGAGGTACCTATTTTAGGCAAGACAGGTTATGGTAACAAGGCGACAGGCTGGAAGGGTACAGGCAGTGCCACATTCCACTACAATACTTCCATTTTTAGAAAGTTACTTTTAGACTACAAGAATACAGGTGAGGACATTTATTTTGATATGGAAATTATAAATGATGACCCTACTTCTAAGGCTGGCAGTCAGACTGTTATTCTTGTTGATTGTAATATTAATGGTGGTATTCTTGCTAAGTTTGATGCCAGTGGTGAGTACCTTGATGAATCTTGGGAATTTACTTTTGAGGACTTTAAGATTCCTGAGGAATTTAATCAGCTTGCAGGTATGCTTTGATAAGTTACGGTTAGTTTTATTTAGAGTAATTTTTGTTTTGAGGTAAGCGGATTTAATGCTTACCTCTTTTTATTAAGGAGGATAATTTTATGTCAGATTTTAAGGATTTTATGTTAGGTAATGCTGTGGCTAATGATGAGGTTTTTGAATTTAAGATTTCTCGTTTTAAGAGCCCTTTTAAACTTAAGGCTATTACTGCCGAGGAAGAAGAAGAGTGCAGAAGAGATGCTACAAGCAGAGTTAAGGTTAAGAAAAACAGATATAATAATGAGCTTGATACCATTAAGTATCAGAATTTGTTAACTATTAAGACTGTTATTTATCCTGATTTGAATAATGCCGAGCTTCAGAACAGTTATGGTGTAATGGGTGCTGAAAATCTCCTTACTAAAATGTTATTAAGCGGTGAGCTTCTTGCATTACACAGTAAGGTTAATGAAGTAAACGGCTTTAACTCCGATGATGAGGATTTAGTTGAAGAAGCAAAAAACTAATAAAGGGAAGCGGCGATGAGTTTGATATTGATGGGGCTATTGCACATTATTGTTTGCAAAGGTTTAATGTGCTGCCCAGTGTCTTTCTTAAAATGAGCGAGAGAGAAAAGGCTTTTATCGTCGCTTCTATTGAAATTGAAAAAGAAGCACAGGATAAAGCCAGACGCCAGGCTCAGAGAAAATATCGGAAGTAGTATGAGCCTGATTGGCTATATAAATTGAAAAAGAAAATAAAGGGATATAAGGGGCAATCGAAGGGTTGCCCATTATTGATTGAAAATAAAGTTGATGTTAAGACAAAGGGTCGGTTCTGTTGTCTTGACGCTAAAAGTAAAATATGATAGAATTTAGCCGAGGTGATGAACTATGCCAAGGTTGCCACGGCTAAAAAGTGAAAGCGGAATATATCATATAATTCTGAGAGGCATAAATCAACAGGTTATATTTGAGGATAATGAAGATTATATTAAATTTGTTGAAATTTTAGAAAAATATAAGGTGGTAAGCGGTTATAAATTGTTCGCTTACTGCCTTATGTCTAATCACATTCATATCTTACTTAAAGTGGAAAAAGAATCAGTTGATTTAGTTATGAAAAGAATAGCCGGAAGCTATGTATATTGGTATAACTGGAAATATTATAGAAAAGGACATCTATTTCAAGATAGGTTTAAAAGTGAGCCTGTAGAGAATGATGCTTATTTTTTAACCGTATTAAGATATATTCATCAAAATCCGATAAAAGCAAAATTGGTAAAAAATATTAATGAATACGAGTATAGCAGTTATAATGATTATGTTTATTGTAAAAATTCTTTGATTGATACTGATTTTGTTTTTTTAATGATTAGTAAAGAACAATTTGTAGAGTTTAATAATGAGATAAATGATGATATTTGCCTAGATATTGAGGAACAAAAATTTAGATTAAGTGATAATGATGCAAGAGAAATAATTAAAGAAATAACAAAATGCGATAATGTTGCAGAGTTTCAGGCTTTGGAAACAAAAGAACGAGATAAATTTATAAAAAAACTGAAAAATGAGGGTCTTTCAATTAGACAAATAAGTAGGTTGACAGGTGTTAGCAAGGGAATTGTAGAAAAGAAGTAAAAAGACAGGAGAACCGTCCCCTTGTCTTTTGTCTTACTGAAAAGAAGTAAAAAGACAGGAGAACCGTCCCCTTGTCTTACCCCTGAAAAGAAGTAAAAAGACAGGAGAACCGTCCCCTTGTCTTACCCTTGTCTTAAAAGACAGGAGAACCGTCCCCTTGTCTTACGTTAAAAGACAGGAGAACCGTCCCCTTGTCTTTTCCCGTTAAAAGACAGGAGAACCGTCCCCTTGTCTTTTCCCGATCAGTATGATTTTTGACTGAAAAAACGAAAATCGCTTAAAAACAGGACTTTTTCACTGGTCTCGAACCGTCCCCTTGTCTTATTGTTGATAAAAGACAGGAGAACCGTCCCCTTGTCTTATTGCCCTTGTCTTATTGTGAACAATGTAAGTTGGCAGAATGCTATTCATGTCGAAAAAAACAGATAATTTTCATTGACTTTTGGATATGGATAGAATATAATAAATTATATAAAGAGTTATTTTATTTTTTGATGGAAGTTAGGTGAAGTTTATGTTTTCTCAGTTTATGGCACATTTTGTTGTGTTTTTAGTTGTGCTTATATTTGTTTTAATGATGGGCGGACTTATTTTTATAGCTTTGTGGGGTACTAAACAGGCAGTTAAAAATGCGGAAAGAGACAAAACGCTTAAAACCAAATATGATGCTTCTTTAGTAGGTGTACTC
>DBGCRA010000187.1:0-8411 GCA_048359195.1 Candidatus Gallispira sp. | reverse complement strand
CTATGTAGAGGAAGACGGAAGTATGCATTATGAAAATAATCATTGTAAGAACGGTGCAACCGTAACTTTAAGGACGGAAATGGACATTTTGTTTATTGCTTCAAATACGCCAAATCCTCTTAACCCTTCCGAGGAATATCCTTCAGTTCCAATTGTAATGGAGGTTTATGATGCACCTCCTGTTGATTTAACGGATTATTGTGTAAACTTCAGAGATGAAAATTACAGAGCGTTTGAAAATACTTGGGATTATAATAATCTCTTAGGTCTTTAATATAGGAGGGTACAGAGTATGTATGGATTGGTAAAAAAAGAAAGTAAATTAAAAATAGAAGATGCCGTTTATAATGAAGTTCTTGATGCAGGCTTAGGCTGGATGCACTCTCTTAAAGCGGGTCAGAGTTTCAGAATTTTGGGTATGGAGGGCAATCAAGCTGTTGATACAACATTTTATGATTTAAAAAATCCTGAGGATCATTACAGTGCAATACAAACAATTTTAATGCAGAAAAATATTTATCTTACAACGGGAAGTATTTTAAGGGCTGAATCGGGAAAGCCTCTTCTTGAAATTACAGCGGATAAAACAGGCAGACATGATACATTGGGCGGAGCTTGTTCATCTCAAAGCAATACCGTAAGATATTCAAGGGATAAAAGGTATATGCACAATTGCAGAGACAGTTTTATGCTTCAGCTTGCGGATAATACGGAAGCCGATATTCAAAAAAGAGATTTAGCCCCCAACATAAACTTTTTTATGAATGTACCTGTTACAAAGGAAGGCGGTTTGAAATTTGATGATGGTGTATCAGCACCGGGAAATTATGTTGAAATGAAAGCCTTGGAGGATGTTATGATTTTAATCAGTAACTGCCCTCAGCTTAATAATCCATGTAATGCTTATAATCCTACTCCCGTAAGGTTAATTATATGGGATTAATGTTTTAAATACCACGGACAAGTATCTGCAATGGAGCAGAGTAGGTTGCCTGTGGTATTTATCTTTTATGGCAATTAATTGAGGTGATATAAATGTTTAAAAAGGTATTAATAGCTAACAGAGGAGCTATTGCTGTAAGAATAGAAAGAACTTTGAATAAAATGGGTATTAAAAGTGCAGCGGTTTATTCAGAGGCTGACAGAGACAGTTTGCATAAAGAAAATGCGGATGAAGCTGTATATATTGGTGAAGGAAGTGCAAAGGATACTTACCTTGTAACAGAAAAAATTATTGACGCTGCAATAAAAACAGGAGCGGATGCTATTCATCCGGGCTATGGATTTTTAAGTGAAAATACTGAATTTGCAGCAAAGTGTGAAGAAAAAGGTATTAAATTTATTGGTCCCGATTCTGAACAAATTAAGCTTTTTGGCTTAAAGCATTCTGCAAGAGAAATTGCCGAAAAAGCGAATGTACCATTGTTAGAGGGAACAGGTTTGCTTTCAAATTTGGATGAAGCGGTTAAAGCTGCAAATGTAATAGGCTATCCTGTAATGATTAAAAGTACGGCAGGGGGCGGAGGTATTGGCATCAGAATTTGTGAAAATGAGGATGAGCTTAAAAATTCTTATGATAATGTAATTCATCTTGCTGAAAGTAATTTTAATGACGGCGGAGTTTTTATTGAAAAATACATAAGAAAAGCCAGGCATATTGAAGTTCAGATTTTTGGTAATGAATATGGTGAAGTTGCTGTTTTGGGTGAAAGGGATTGTTCTGTTCAAAGAAGAAATCAAAAGGTAGTTGAAGAATCGCCTGCTCCCAATTTTCCTGAAAAGGTAAGAGTAAAAATGCATGAAGCAGCCAAAAATTTAGCAAAAATTGCAGGCTACAGAAGTGCAGGTACAGTTGAATTTTTATATGATGAATCAGATGAAAAATTTTATTTTCTTGAGGTAAACACCCGTTTACAGGTTGAACATGGAATTACGGAAGAAGTAACGGGTGTTGATCTTGTTGAATGGATGATAAAAGAGGCCTGCGGTGAGCTTAAAGGAATTGAAAAGGAATATACCGTTTCGGGTCATTCCATAGAAGTAAGAGTTTATGCCGAGGACTGTATAAATAATTTCAGACCAAGCAGCGGCAAAGTTGATGATGTAATTTTTTATGACAAGGCGAGAATTGAAACATGGATTAAAAAAAATATCGAAGTATCTCCACTTTATGACCCAATGCTTGCAAAGCTTATTGTATATGGAAATGACAGAGAAGAAGCTTTAAATAATATGAAGGAAGTACTTGATAAATCAAGAATTTATGGACTTACTACAAATATGCAGTATTTAAAGGCTTTAATTAATACTAAAGAATATTCTCAGGGCAGACTTTTTACAAAAATGCTTGATGATTTTTCAGCTGAAGAAAATGCTATCGAAGTTTTGGATGGCGGAGTTCAGTCCACAGTTCAGGACAGCAAGGGTATGATTGGTTATTGGACAGTAGGCGTACCTCCCTGCGGTGCTATGGATGGTTATAGTTTCAGAATTGGCAACAGACTTCTGGGAAATGATGAAAATGCTGCAGGTATTGAGCTTACTTTAAAAGGCGGTACATACAGATTCAGAACTTCTGTAAGTTTTTGTCTTACCGGAGCAAATATGAATCCTACTTTAAACGGAAAAGAAATACCAATGTATACCGTTATTAATGCAGATGCCATGGATGTGTTAAAACTCGGCACTTGTAAAATTGGAATGAGATGTTATATTACAGTTGCCGGAGGAATTGAAGTACCGCAAATTATGTGCAGCTCATCAACCTTTGTTGACGGTAAATTTGGTGGTCACAACGGAAGAACTTTAAGAACCGGTGATGTGTTAAGGTTAAAGGACATATGTGTTACAGATTGCAAAAATAGTTTTGATAAAAACTTTATTCCCAATATTACAAATGAATGGACAATTGGTGTAATTCCGGGACCACAGCCCACTTATGAATATTTGAAGCAGGAATATTTAGATGAGCTTACAACATCTGTTTACACTGTTAATTTTAATTCGGCAAGAACCGGTATAAGATTGAATGGTCCTATTCCTCCATGGGTTAGAGAGGATGGCGGAGAAGCAGGCTTGCACCCATCTAATATTCACGACAATGCTTATGCAATAGGTACTCTTGATTTAACAGGGGATCAGTCAATTTTATTGGGTCCCGATGGTCCAAGCCTAGGCGGTTTTGTGTGTCCTGTTACAACGGCTAAGGGTGAAATGTGGAAACTTGGTCAGCTCCACCCGGGAGATAAAGTACATTTTCAATTATTGACATTGGAACAGGCAAAGGAAATAAGATTAAATGTTGAAGAAAACATTAAAAATGGCAATATTCTTATAGAATTGCCAAAACAGGTGAATATTGATGCTGACTATGCTGTTATTTCAAAGGGTGTAGCCGATAATATTGAATATATAATAAGACTTGACGGTGAAGAAAATATACTTATTGAATTTGGAAAAATGGAGCTTAATATTGAGCTTAGATTCAGGGCACACATTCTTATGGAACTTCTTAAAAAAAGCAGTTTGCCGATTATTGATATGACACCCGGTATAAGGTCTTTGCAGGTTCATTTGGATGTAGATAAAATAGAGGCTTTGGAAGCAGCAAAAGAAATTGAGAAGATAAACAATGATCTTAAGGAACTTGATGATATTACCGTTCCGTCAAGAATAATAAAACTTCCTCTGTCTTGGGACGACCCGCAAACACAGCTTGCAGCAAAGCGTTATCAGCAAACTGTAAGAGCCGATGCACCATGGTGTCCGAGTAATCCTGAATTTATAAGGAGAATAAATGGTCTTGAACGTGTTGAGGATGTTGCAAAAATTGTTTTTGAAGCAGATTACCTTGTAATGGGGCTGGGCGATGTTTATTTAGGTGCCCCTGTTGCAACTCCTGTAGATCCAAGGCACAGAATGGTTACAACAAAATATAATCCTGCAAGACCTTGGACTCCCGAAAATGCCGTAGGTATTGGCGGTGCTTACCTTTGTGTTTATGGTATGGAAGGCCCGGGAGGATATCAGTTTGTCGGCAGAACCATACAAATGTGGAATTCTTTAAAAGAAACAAAGTATTTTAAAAAGGGCAAACCCTGGCTTTTAAACTTTTTTGACCAAATTAAATTTTATCCTTGCAGTGCCGATGAAATTTTAAAATACAGAGATGATTTTTTAAGAGGAGAATTTGACATTGAAATAGAAGAAACTACATTTAATTTAGGTGAATATAAAAAATATCTTGAAAGCATAAAGGAATCGGCTTCAAAATTTAAGGCTCATCAGGAGGCAAGCTTTGAGGCAGAAAGACAAAGGTGGCATGAACTTGGTCTTGATCATTTTATATCAGAAAATGATGATATATCACATAATGAAATTTTACAAATTCCTGATAACTGCGAAGGAGTAAATGCCACAATTCCGGGCAGTGTGTGGAAAGTTGTTGCAAAAGAGGGTCAGTCTGTTTTAAAGGGTGAGGAAATTGCAGTTCTTGAAAGTATGAAAATGGAATTTCCCATTGAATCGGAATATGACGGCATAATTGAAAAAATTTATGTTAAACCCGGTGAACAGGTGGATTCGGGACAGGTACTTGCGGCGATAAAAATTAAGGAGGACTAATATGACTTATTTCCCAAAAAGTCTTACCATTAGCTGGATAAAAAATTCTTATGATAATGGGATGAAGCCCTTGGAATTAATAGAAGAAATTATTAAGAGGGCAGAAAAATATGATAATTGGAATATTTGGATTGTGAAACCCAATTTAGGCTTTATACAAAAATACATTGATAACCTTCCAAAGGACAGAGAAAATTATCCTCTTTGGGGTATTCCCTTTGCTATTAAAGATAATATTGATTTGGAAGACGTGCCTACAACAGCGGCTTGTCCCAAGTTTAAGTATGTTCCCCAAAAAAACGCTTTTGTAGTTGAAAAGCTCATTAAGGCAGGAGCAATTCCCATAGGCAAGACAAATTTGGACCAGTTCGCAACAGGTCTTGTAGGCACAAGAAGTCCTTATGGAGAGGTACATAATTCTTATCAGAGTGAAATGATAAGCGGCGGTTCAAGTTCAGGCTCGGCAGTAAGTGTGGCACTTGGGTTGGCAGCCTTTTCTCTTGGAACAGATACGGCAGGTTCGGGCAGAGTTCCTGCAATGTTAAATAATCTTGTAGGCTACAAGCCGCCTTTGGGCTCATGGTCAACAGGCGGTGTGGTTCCTGCTTGTGCAAGCCTTGATTGTGTAACGGTATTTTCTAAAACTCTCAAGGAAGCCGAGCTTGTAGACAGTATAGCAAGATGCTATGACACAAATTGTCCATGGTCAAGAAAATATAAATTAAAAGGAGATAAAAATCCTGAAAAAATTTATATTCCAAAATACGAACCCGAATTTTTTGGTAAATTTGCTGAAATTTACAGAGAAAAATGGCTTAATGCTCTTGAAAGAATAAAGTCTTTGGGTATTGAAATTGAAGAAATAGACTATGAAATGTTTAATAAGGCAGCATTAATTTTATATGAGGGTGCTTATGTAGCTGAAAGATGGCAGGATTTAAAGGAATTTATAGAAAATAATCCCGGAGCAACTTTCCCCGTAACAGAAAAGATTTTACGTTCAGGCTGCAGAAGTGAAGCAACAGCTTCAAGATTATTTGAAGATTTACATACTTTACAGTTATACAGGCATAAAACAAAAGAGCTTTTAAAGCACTCTGTTATGATTATGCCGACGGCAGGAGGAAGTTTTACGAGAGATGAGGTAAGGGAAAATCCTATTGAGACCAATTCGCTTATGGGCTTATACACAAACCATTGTAATTTACTTGATTTGTCAGCAATAGCAGTACCTGAAAATTCAAGCGATACCGAATTTCCTTTTGGAATTACAATTTTTGCTTTAAGTAATGAAGAAAATGTTGCAAGAAAAACAGCCAAGCTGTTTTTGGAAAGTGAAATGATGAAAATTGCAGTTTGCGGTTTACATAAAGTGGGAAGGGAATTGGAATATCAGATAACAGAGCTTGGAGGAAAATTCTATTCTCACACAAAAACAAACAGTCAATACGGTTTATATGTATTAAATACAACTCCGCAAAAACCTGCTCTTGTAAGGACAGACAGCGGCAACAATATTGAAGTTGATGTTTATGTACTTCCCAAAAATCAATTTGGAAAGTTTATGGAACAGGTTAATATGCCTTTATCAATAGGTGATATTACTCTTTGCAGCGGTGAGGTTGTAAAAGGATTTTTAGGTGATGGGTATTCCTTAAAGGATGCTATAGATATAACAGAAAAAGGCAGTTTTTAAATAAAAAATATGAGGTGATTAAAATGAAAATGATTAAGGCAGTAGTAAGACCTGAAAAATCAGCAGAAGTTTTGGAAGCGTTAAGAGCGGCAGGTTTCCCGGCTGCAACAAAGTTTAGTATTTTAGGCAGGGGAAAACAGCAGGGCTTAAAGATTGGTACAACTCATTATGATGAAATCCCCAAGGATATGATTATGATTGTGGTTAGTGACAGTGCTGTTGAAAAGGTAACAAAGGTAATTACGGATTCGGCTAAAACAGGCAAGACAGGAACTTATGGAGATGGCAAAGTCTTTGTACTTCCTGTTGAAAGATGTGTTACAATTTCAAGCGGCAAAGACGAACTTTAATTTGTGGAGGTGGATTTATGAAACAGCTTATAATAACAATAAGACCATCTAAATATTATGAGCTTAAAGATAAACTTTTAAGTGAAGGCTTTAACTCAATGAGTACAAAAGAGGTCCTTGGCAGAGGTAAATCTCCTGTTGTGTTTGAAGCTAATGCAACAGGCAGCGGAACGGTTATGGCAAGTTATAATCATCCAATGGTTGCCAAGAAAATGATTGAAATTTATTCAAGAGATGAAGACTGTGAAAAAATAATTGAAATAGTTAAAAACATTTCTTCTACAGGAACTTCAGGAGACGGCAAAATATTTGTACTTCCTGTTGAGCAGGCTCTCAGAGTAAGAACAGGAGAAAAAGATATTAATGCAATAATGTAAGGAGTGGTGATTATGTTTAAAATCAGAGGACATATCAGCAAAAATTTCTATATATCCCTTGCAGTCCTATCCTTTGTGTTTGTATTTGTACTGTGGCTTATATTAAGTCACTTTGAATTTGTAGCCCCGGTATTTTTGCCGTCACCATCTAAAGTATGGACATATTTTTTAGAGGCATTAAAGGATGGCACTCTTGTTGAAAACACTTTAATTTCAGTTCAGAGAATTTGTTTGGGTGTTCTTATAGCGGTAGTGTTTGGGGTGCCTCTTGGACTTTTATGCGGTACATTTAAATTTTGCGAAGCTCTTATAAGACCTTTGTGTGAATTTATAAGATATATGCCTGTTCCTGCCTTTACTCCCCTTGTAATGGTTTGGGTAGGTATTGGTGAGGAAGCAAAGGTTACACTTTTGTTTATAGGTATTTTCTTTCAGCTTATTCTTATGATAGCTGATGATGCAATGAGTGTAAGTGAAGATTTACTTTGTGCAGGCTATACTTTAGGAACTACAAAATGGCAGACTGTTACTAAAATTTTAATTCCTGCAATGCTTCCAAGAGCCTTGGATACTTTAAGAATGATGATTGGATGGGCTTGGACTTACTTGGTAGTAGCTGAAATGGTAGCAGCTAACAATGGTCTTGGTTATTCAATTATGAAGGCACAAAGATTTTTAAAAACCGATGCTATTTTTACCGGAATATTGGTTATTGGCATATTGGGACTAATTACGGACAGAGCCTTGGATATGGCAAATAAAATTCTATTCCACTGGAGGGAGGGTAACTAATGTTTGGCTTAAATAAAAAACAGAATATTTTAGAACCTGCCAATCTTGAAGCTACAGTTGGCTCTTCAGTTATACAGGTGAAAGGCGTAGAAAAAATTTACCATGCAAGAAAAGGCGATACAGTTGCAATGCAAGACTGTAATATGGAGGTTTTAAAAAATGAATTTATTTGTATTATAGGTCCTTCAGGCTGTGGTAAATCAACTCTTTTAAGAATGTTGGCAGGACTTGACTTTCCGACAGGAGGAAGTATTATAGCACATGATAAAATTATAAAAGGTCCCGGAGCAGACAGGGGGATGGTATTTCAGAGCTATACACTTTTTCCGTGGATGACGGTTAAAGAAAATGTAAAATTTGGCTTAAAGCTTAAAAAAATGCCAAAAGAAGAACAGGATAAAATTGCAAAAGAATATATTCAAGCCGTGGGTCTTGAAAAATTTGCCAAAAATTATCCTAAAGAACTTTCAGGGGGTATGAAGCAAAGAGTTGCAATTGCAAGAGCCTTGGCAAATAAGCCTGATGTGCTTTTAATGGATGAGCCCTTTGGTGCTTTAGATCCTCAGACTAAGG
>DBGCRA010000186.1:0-19427 GCA_048359195.1 Candidatus Gallispira sp. | reverse complement strand
CAAATTAATGCTTTACTTTTAATTGTTTTAATGATACAATAAGCACAAATTAGCAAAAGCTAACTTGTGATCAGACTGTCAATAAGCCCCATTTTCAAATGAAAACGGGATTTATTTTTACAAATATATTTATTATCAAGTCTTCAGCAATCTCAATGTAATCCTGCCATATATGTTTCGTTGATACTTTTTCAAATTTTTTACTACTTGTAGATTTTTTTTAACTTCGGACATTTTTTGCATATAGCATTAAAGTTCAAATTTAATTTTTGCTGCATTTTTGATTAAATCTACAGAGCCATCAATGCCAAAAGCCCCGCTATCAACCATAAGCTGTTTTCCATCAATACTTTCAAAATCACAGCCTGTATAAAACTTATGATAGAGCTTTCTGGCTGAATCAACATCTGTTAAAAGCTTTTTTGCTTCAATAGGATAAATATGTAAGTCATTTATACAGTTGTCTAATCTATGTTTGTAATCTGCATAAATAAATACATTTAAGACATGAGGATGTTCTCTTAAAATATAGTCTGCACAACGTCCTACAATAACACAGGAGCTGTTATTGGCTGCATCTAAAATAATACTTTTTTGAGTTTCATAAAGCTTTGACTGTGTTGAAGAGGAGCTTATTCCTAATGGATATAACATCTTTTGGAATGTTCCCGACATTTTATCGTCTAAGCTTGCAAGAGATGATACAGGTAATCCCATTGCTTCTGCAGCTTTTTCAATCAGTTCTCTGTCATAGTAAGCGATATTCAATTCTTTAGCTAACTTTTTGCCTATAATTCGCCCAAGGCTTCCAAATTGTCTTGCAATTGTGATTATATAGTTTCCCTCCATAACTGTCCTCCTTATCTGTATTCTTTGTTTACTATATCTATAAATGCTGAAATTGCTTCATCAGTCATCAATTTTCCTTTTTCTGCTGAAGAAGATATTGCCGGAGCAAGTACCCCGCTTTCAGGCACCATACCATTAACAATAGGATATTTTGCATAAGGTATCGGGGCAGTTCCGTTTTCATCAGACATAAGATCTTCTCTGACTAATTCGGGGGCAAGATACATCATAAGAGAAGTTTCCGTAATAGCTGCATGTTCAAATGCCCAGCCCGGAAAAGGAATAATATCAAATACCTTGTCAATGATATTCTGAGAAAGCACATCCCACCAGTTGGATTCTATAATAGTTACCTCAGGATGTCTTTTTGATACTATATCAACACTTTCCAAAATAAAAGCTTCATTTTCAAAATGTGCATTTAATATGAATATTTTTGTTAATCCGTCTTTAATAAATTCCTCCAAAACATCTTCAACTATATTCATAAGAGTTACACCGTTTAAATCAATAGTACCGGGGAATAATGGACCGCCGCCGCTTAATGGTTTTGATTTATATCCATAGCATATAGAGGGAGCCACTATGCCGTCAATCTGTTTGGCAAATTTAATGGCAATTTTTTCGGCAATTACAGTATCTACTGATAACGGAAGATGATGACCATGCTGTTCTGTTGAGCCAACAGGTAAAATAAGTACTTTGTCCTTTTTTGACTGAAATTCCTTCCATGTCATTTTTTGCATAATACATTTTGTCATTATATAATCCTCCTTACAATTATTGTAGATACATTTTACATTAGGGTTTTAATATTGACAATGTGCGAACAGTACAGTTATTGGATTTTAATAGTGTGCAAACAGCACAATGACAATTATATTCAGATTTGCTATTATATAGCCAATCAAATACACCGCAGATAACAAGGACGTTATGGCAAATAATATTTGCATGACGTCTTTTTATTTAGAGATGTAAATCGTAACTGTTATGAAGCATTAGAAATTTTTAATTGCTTCCATATAAGATAGGAGGAAAAAATATGAAGATTGGACAAAGGCTTGATATTGTAAATATTTCCAAATATTATGGAGACTTTAAGGTATTGGACAGCATTAACCTTGTTTGTGAGCCGGGTGAATTCGTTACAATACTTGGTTCCAGCGGTTCAGGCAAAACAACACTGTTAAAGGTTATTGCAGGCTTTGAATCAAATAGTGACGGTTCAATACATATTAACAATGAAAGCATTGCAAAAAGAAAAGCATATGAGAGAAATATAGGTATGCTGTTTCAGAACTATGCGTTATTTCCTCATATGACTGTTGAGGAAAATGTTGCATATCCGTTAAAGCTTAGAAAAGTTCCCAAAAAGGAAATAAAGGAAAGGGTCGAAAATATTCTTAATGTAGTTAAGCTAAACAATATGGAGAAAAGATATCCCAAACAGTTAAGCGGGGGACAACAGCAGAGAGTTGCTTTGGCAAGAGCTATAGTCTATAATCCGCCGTTACTGTTGCTTGATGAGCCTCTTGGTGCTTTGGATATGAATCTTCGTCATAATATGCAGTTTGAAATTAAGAGAATAACAAAGGAATTAGGTATAACTACAATTTCTGTTACACACGATCAGGAAGAGGCATTTGCAATGTCAGATAAAATTTGCATTATGAGTGAGGGTAAGGTTCAGCAGTTTGCTTCACCTGAGGAAATATATGAAAGACCAAGCAATCGTTTTGTTGCAGAGTTTATGGGTACTACAAATATTATTGGTATAAAGGATATTACATATTTAAAAAAGGATAATAGCCATACATTGATTAAAGGTATAACAGAAATATCAGAAGCACCTATGGAGCTTGTGGCTGAAACAAAATATATTAAAACAGATATTAAGGAAGCGTTATTTACATTACGTCCTGAAAGTATCCATCTTGCTTCAGAAAAGAGTTATAATAACGAATTTACAGTTAAGCTGGAAGAAAGCGTTTATTTGGGTGAAAGGGTTAAGATTAAGGCAACAGCTTTGAATAAGTTATTAAACATTAATTTAAATGTAAATGAGTTTAGAAATCTTGAAAATACCGATAAAGTAAAACTTGTGTTTGCACCCGAAGATATTGCTGTAATTTATGATAAATAATATAAAATATTTTTATTAAAGGAGGAATTATTATGAAGAAGAAAATATTAATAATGATTACAACAGTTGCTATGGTATTAGCTGCAGCAACGGGCTGTGGAAGTAATGAGGCATCTCATACAAACAAGCTTGTGTTTGTTGACTGGGGCGGCACTAATACTGATGCAAGAGTTTCTGCTAATGTTGAACCTTTTGAAGAGGAATTTGACTGTGATGTTACAGTTGTTACTCCATCTGATTATTCCAAGTTAATTGCTATGGTTGAAAATGGTACAACAGAATGGGATGTTATGAATTGTGATGCTTACTGGGGTGCTTTTGCCGGGGCAAATAATTATCTTGAGCCTATTGACTATAATGTTGTAACTGAAAAGATTGATCCTGCTGCACAGCTTGAGTACGTTATGGGAGCTGAGGTTTATGCATCTGTTTTAGCATATAATACTGATAAATACAACGCAGATACAGCACCTAAGAACTGGGCAGATTTTTGGGATACAACAAAGTATCCGGGTAAAAGAGCTATGTGGCAGTATCCTGTAACTGTATTAGAGGCTGCTTTAATTGCTGACGGTGTTCCTATGGATCAGCTGTATCCACTTGATTTAGACAGAGCATTTGCTAAACTTGATGAAATCAAAGACGATATTGTATGGTGGACAGAGGGTGCTCAGCCTTCACAAATGTTAAGTACAGGTGAAACCGATTTGGCTCTTGCATGGAGCGGCCGTGTATTAACTGCCAAAGAAGAAGGTTCTCCTGTAGATCTTACATATAACAATGGTCTTCGTATTGCAGCAGGCTGGGTTGTGCCTAAGAATGCTCCTAATAAGGATATGGCTATGAAATTTATTGAATATATAAGCCGTGCAGAATCTCAGGCTGCATTTTCTGAAAAAATACCTTATGGTTCTACTAATGCCGATGCAACTGATTTAATGTCAGAAGAATTAAAGCAGAAGATTGGACAGACTGATGAACAAATGGCAGAGCAGATTTATATAGATAATGAATATTGGGCAGAGCATTTGACTGAGGTTGAAGAAAGATTTAATGCGTGGTTAGTTCAATAATATATTAACTTTAGGGTGGAGGAATTTTGAGGAAAGGAAAAATGCAAACATTTTATACTTCACCCTTTATGTTTGCATTCTTTAATACGTATTTAAAGAATTTTGGTATAAAGATATGGAGAATAAAGTTATCGTCAGAAAAAAAGGAATTGCATATACTATTTCAAATATTAGGGGAATAAAGTGGCTTTTGCTTATTATTCCATTACTATTTATATTTTTAACTATGGTAATTTCCCTTGTAAATATTTTCGAGAGAAGTTTTATTGACAATAATGGTTTTACATTGGAATATTTTATAAAGGTGCTGACGGAACCCTTGTATCAGAAAGTTTTGTTTACAACTCTTAAAACCGGGGTTATTGTTACCGTATGTACAGTAATTATTTCTTATCCAATGGCTTTTCTGTCAGTAAGGTCAAAAAATTCTATTGTGCGTCGTTTTGTAAGCGGAGGTGTACTGGTACCTTATTGGGTAAGTATGCTTGTAAGAATTTTTGCATGGCAGATAATTTTAGCTAAGAATGGTATACTTAATCAGGTTTTGATTAAGCTGAATGTTATAGACAGCCCTCTTGAAATATTGTATACGTCCATTGCTGTAATTATAAGCTTAACCCATATTTTGTTGCCTCAAATGTTTTTAAGTATGCAGTCTGTTATGGCTGAAATTGATCCAAATCTTACATTGGCGGCTGAAGGTATGGGAGCTAAGCCTGTTAAAAATTTCAGTACGGTGTTTCTTCCTTTATCAGTACCGGGTATAATATCAGGATGTATGATGGTATTTGTTCTGGCTCTTGGCTTTTACATCGCTCCCGCTCTTTTAGGAGGCAGTAATGATATGATGGTTTCTAACCTTATTCAGCAGAATATGCAGAATATGAACTGGAATATAGCCGCGGCGTTATCCGTTGAATTATTTGTAATTGTAATGGTATTTATAGCTATCGCCTATAAATTTGTGGGCAACAAGCTGTTTACAAGATAGATATAAGGAGGGAAAAATATGTTGACACTTTTAGTATTTGTTTTGCTGGCAGTTATTATTTTACCTGCTTTAATTGTTATACCTCAATCTTTTACTTCTTTAAACTATTTTACATATCCTATACCCGAATTTGCAATGAAGTGGTATGATAAGTTTTGGGAAAACAGTGAATGGGTTGTAGGATTAACAAGAAGTCTTGTTATTGCAGTAATTGTAGCGGTAATTGCTACTGTAATTGGTACTCTTGCTGCTGTTGCCATGCAGAAATTAAATTTCAGAGGTAAGGGATTATTTATGGGATTAATGATTTCTCCCATGGTTATTCCGGTTGTTATTATTGGTGTAGCTTTGTATTCGACTTTTTCAAAAATAGGACTTACAAATTCTTTTGCAGGTTTAGTTCTTGCTCATACATTGCTGGCAATACCTATGGTATTTGTAACTATGAGTTCAGGTCTTAGCGGTGTGAATTCTAATCTTGAGCTTGCTGCCATGAGTATGGGAAGTACGCCTATAGGAGCTTTTTTTAAGGTTGTATTACCTACTGTTAAGCCTTCCCTTGTCTCTTCTATACTATTTTCTTTTGTAACAAGTCTTGATGAGGTGGCGGCATCATTATTTATTTCGGGCGCTGATACCAAGACGCTGCCTCTTGTTATGTGGGAAAGACTTAATACGTATATGGATCCTACCATCGCTGTTGCTGCAACCTATTTAATTATACTGACGTTGGGTACCTACATAGTAAAGGAAATTATTGATTCAAGGACTAAGAAAATTTATTAACATAAATATATTATTAGAAAATAAGGTGATATAAAGTGAAAGGCATAAAAATATATAAAAATGCTAAGTTAAGACATAAACCGGGGCTTTATGATATAGTAATTGAAGGTGATAAATTCAAGGAAATTGCACATAACTGCAAAGATAAATATAATGATTGTTCTGTAATAGATTTAGAAGGAAAATTGGTATGTGAGCCTTATGTGGAATCTCATATTCATTTGGATTATGTATATACCGCCGATATTCCTTCAGAGGTAACTGCATCAGGTACACTTTTTGAGGCTATTGATAAATGGTCAGAATCAAAGCATTTGCTGACTAAAGATGAGATTAAAAAAAGAGCAATAAAAGGAATATTAACCCAGGTGAGAAATGGTGTTCAGTATATAAGAACTCATGTAGATGTAACAGATCCTAAGCTTACTGCTCTTAAAGCTATGCTTGAATTAAAAGAGGAGCTGAAGAATTTAATTTATATTCAGATTATTGCTTTCCCCCAAGAAGGAATGTATGCCTATAAGGGCGGTGATAAGCTTGTAGAAGAAGCTGTAAAATTGGGTGCAGATGTTGTTGGCGGTATCCCCCACTTTGAATTTACAAGAGAAGATGGTATAAGGTCTGTTAAAAAGGCTATAGAAATTGCTATAAAGTATGATAAGCTTGTAGATATTCACTGTGACGAAACTGATGATGACCAATCAAGGTTTGTTGAAATACTTACGGCAGAGGCATATTTTAGCGGAATGAGGGAAAGAGTTACTGCCAGCCATACCTGTGCAATGAGTTCATACAATAATGCATATGCCTTTAAGCTTATGACAAAGCTTGCCAAGTCCGGTATAAATTGTGTTGCCTGTCCTACGGAAAATACTTATCTCCAAGGAAGGTATGATACATATCCAAAAAGACGAGGCTTAACAAGAATTGATGAGCTTACCAAGGCAGGCGTTAATGTAAGTCTGGCACAGGATTCAATTTCCGACCCCTGGTATCCTTTAGGTAATGGAAATCTTATGAATCAGCTTGATTTTGCTTTACATATCGGACATTTAATGAGTGTTGAACAGATTAATAAAAGTCTTGATTATATTACGGTAAATGGTGCCAAAACCCTTAATTTAGGTGATGGTTACAATATGAAGGAAGGAAACAAGGCTTCATTTATTGTAATTGAGGCACATAATGAATTTGAGGCTGTTCGTGAAAGGGCAGGCATCATTTTAAGTGTTCGTGAAGGTGAAACTCTGATAAAAAAAATGCCTGAAAAAGTTGTTGTTGACAAAATTAATGAAATGTATCATAATAACTATTATAGATAATGTATATATCCGAAGTAAATTGGGGTTAATAAAAATTTACGTCGGAAGTATAAATAGGGAAACTCAAAGTAGAGTGGCATTTGCTGCTCTATTTTTTTGTACCAAATTTGAGGTGAGTTTTATGTCAATTGTAGTAAAAGATTTGTTAAAGCTGGAGCTTTTTCAAAACATTATTAAGCTTGTATCAGATGGTTCCGGTATGGAGTCTCCTGTAAACTGGCCATATATTAAGCAGACAGCCGAAATAAGACCATGGCTTAATGGAGGAGAAATTGTATTTGTTACAGGAAACAGCAATGATAAAACCGACAAAGAGCAAATAGCACTCTTAATGGAGGGCATAGAATGTAAGGTTGCTGCATTTGTATTTCTGTGTGGTGATGAATATATTAATAAATTGTCAGATAAAGTTATTGATTTTGCAAACTCTGTTAAAATCCCTGTATTTACTATGCCTTATGATGTTAAGCTTATTGACGTTGTAAAGGAAATTGCAAATGCTATTATGGAGTCAGGCAGCCGTGAGAGAATGATTATGAATTTTATGACTGATTTACTTCACGGCAACTTTAAAAATGATGATCACATCCGTAAACAGGGTTATGAATGCGGTATTAACATTGATCAGAATTGCATGGCTATGTCAATAGAAACTAATTTTGATTACGAGGGTGAAAGTTATAGTCAGATTATGTCAGTACAATGGATTATATGTTAAAGCGTATTGAACGAATAGGCAGAAGATATGGTATTCAAACTGCAACAAGTTTTAATGTGGAAAGGTCAGTTTGTCTTTTTGTAATGGAAAATACAAATAATTTAGAAATGTTATGCCGGGAAACAGATGAATTTTTAGATTATTATTTTAAATATAATAAATTGACTTTATTTGTTGGCTATGGTGATATACACAAAGGAGTAAAAGGCTGTCTGCGTTCAATTGGTGAAAGCAGAAAAACAGTTCAATTTGCAAAAAAGTCAGAAGCACAAAACATAAGCTATCATTATAATGAAATGGGGATTTTATGTCTGCTTGTAAGCTCTAATTCAAAGGATGAGCTTATGGCTTATTGTAATAATGTTATTGGCTCTTTAATTAAATCTGACAGGGAAAACAATACGGAGTATATTCTTACCGTAAAAACCTATCTTGAAAATAACAATAATCTTGTTTCTACCGCTAATCAGTTATTCATACACAGAAATACACTTATTAACAGGCTTAAACATATTGAAGAACTAACAGGAAAAAGCCTTAAGGAGGCGGAAACAAAGCTTGAATATTTATGCGTATTTAAGCTGCTTGAGTTTTTTGTGGATGTATAGTGCTCCCTGCAATGCGAGTGGTGCGGACATATTCTTGGACTCTGAAAGGATTGTATATATATTATAAATAACAAAATACTTAAAGCTGACTTACTGTAAATCCCACAAAAAATAAGTCAGCTTTTATATGCTAAATAAAATATTCTATTGAATCCATAGTCTTTCTTGTATCCGTATTGTATATCAAAAGACTCTCCCTTGTTTCCTCCTTGCCCAAGGCATAATTTCCCTTGCCTGTGCTATTTAAAATTGAATGCTTTATCTTTCTGTTCCATTTAGTAGGTGCATCCTTTATTATTTCTATACCCTTATCTCTGAAAGGATTTTTTCTGTAATATGGGTCAAATAAATACACATATTCATCATCAATTCCCGTCAGCAAAACATAATGCCAGCAGCCAAGCATAACTCTTGAAACAACAGCTCCTCCCTGCTGAAGACACTCACCAATTTTACTGTCCCTTGAAATATATATCTCCTCAGGCTTTAATATTTCAGAAATAATGGGGAATTTTTTAATTTTTCCATATTGATTAAACCAGTTGGACAAGAAAGCAACAGCCATTGTGGTAGTACCGCTTTTACCTGCCTCGCCCTTTTTATTATAGCCATCAAGGCAGTAGAGCATAATAGTTTTTATAACCTCAGGAGAAATTTCTTCCCTGTTAAAAAGATAATTTATAGCATTTATAAGGGTTGTTGGACCACAATCATATTCAGTTGACTGATAGCTTAAAGGATTTTTCATTAAAAACACCTCACATTGTCATTAGATTCAAGACTATACCGGTAAGCCTTTCAAGGTCAGATATATAGATATTTTCCTGACAGGTATGAGCATTATTATAACCACAGGCAACAACTATGCCCTCAATACCGTTTTTAGCAAAATTATTATTATCACTGCCGCCAAAGGTCGATACATAATTTGTACTTATACCAAGAGCATTACAAGCATCTTCATATTTCTGCACAGCTATACTGTTTTTATCGGTTTTATATGCTTTAAGGTCAATGTTATAATCAAAATTCAATTCAGCCCTATATTTTTTGCAGCTATCCTCAAATGCTGATTTTAAATTATTAAGTAAATCCATAGCTTTGTTATGGTCAAGACTTCTAAGCTCACCCTTTACAACACAGCTTTCCGATATAATATTCGTACCTGTTCCGCCCTTAATTGTACCTATGTTAAGAGTTGATTCATTGTCAATTTTTCCCTGTCTTATATTTGCAATAGCTTCTGCCGCAGCTGCTATGGCATTTATACCCTTATCAGGTGAAAAGCCTGCATGGGCTGCTTTTCCCCTTACCTCAACCGTAAAAGAAATAAGACTTGGTGCCTGTAGTGCCGCAGTTCCCATATTACCGCTTAAATCAAGAACATAAGCAGTTTTTGATTTAAGCCTGCTAAAATCAAAAACATTAGTTCCCTTAATATAAATTTCCTCTGCTACGGGAAATAATAGCTCAATATCTCTGTGGCTCATATTATTTTCCTTAACCACTCTCAATGCTTCCAATATTGCAGCAACGCCTGACATATCATCAGCGCCTAATACGGTATTGCCTTCACTTGTAATTTTACCGTCACTATGAACAACGGCTTTTTTACCTGTTCCCGGCTCCACAGTATCCATGTGGGCAGAAAACAACAAGGATTCTCCTTCAATATCGCCCTTTAAAAAGCCATATAAATTACCCGTATTACTGTTATAATATTCTCCTGCATTATCTTCATATATTTCAATGCCGATTTTATTTAATTCACCCTTTAAATAATCCGCCATTTTTCTTTCTTTAAAAGAGGTCGAATCTATTGATACAAGCTTACAAAATTCATCAATAAGCCTTTTTTTGTTACACATTTTATCACCCTTACACAGCTTCCTTTAATTTATTATATATAGCATCAGCAAGCTTTTTATGTCCTTCTTTATTAAGATGCTCTCTATCCTCTTCACTTGGCTCTGCATATCTTGATGCCTGCAAAAATCTTATATTTCTCTCCTTTGCAATACGCTGATATACCTCGGCAAGTTTTTTGGATACTCCCACAGAACGTCCGTTAAATTCAGGGTCATAGCCCTTTTCCCATACTCTGTTACCAAGCTCAATAGGTGATACAAGCAGAACTTTTATATCAGGGTCACTATTTTTTATCTGTTCCAAAAGCTTTTCAATACCCTTGCCTATTACTTCAGCAGAAGCATCATACATAGCCTTACAGTCATTGGTACCAAGCATTAAAACAACCGTATCTATGGGCTTGTGGGATTCCAGAATAACGGATAAAATTTCTGTTCCCCTTCTGCCATCTCTTAAAGGGTCATCAAAAACAGTTGTTCTTCCGCAAAGCCCTTCTTCAATTACCCTATAGCCCTTTTTCTTTATTTTAGTGTCTAAAATGCCTGTCCATCTGGTATTCCAGTCATATCTGTCCTTTGTTCCGGGAATTAACCCATAAGTATTTGAATCTCCAAAGCATAAAATCTGCTTCACTCTAATCACTCCCCCATTTAACTGTTTAATCTATTTTACCATATTCCAAAATTATCTTTTCTAATTCCTCTCCGCTGCCTTTACGTCTTAACATATCTTTAGCAGGATTTGTTCTGTTCTCCATTCTCTCATATAAAGGTTTTAAAAATTTTTCTTCACCAAATCCACGCTTAATAAGTCCCTCATAGGATAAATCAAGTATTTTCTTAACTAAAGCATACAGAGGATCTTCATCAACAAACCCGTTTAATTTGCTTTTTACAAACATTTTTCTAAGCTCTGTAGCTGTATATCCACGATGATATAATACATAGTCCTGATTAAATATCTCATTTAATTCCTTAATTTTATCCATTAAACCAATATGAAATGCAGCCACAGACATACTGTCCTTGACAGGCTGACAGCATACACTTCTGAACTCAATGGTTCCTCTGAATGTTAAATCCTCAAACTTAAATGTTCTTAAATAATCCAAATCCCCAATTTCAGGAGTTATTACGATTTTTTTATATTCACCATTATCATAATACTCACCTTCAATTTCCTCACTTTGGAAATACTCCATAATATTGGTTGGCTTAAAATTAATATATTTATCTCCTTTTTCGACACAATAAATGCTGGTTGATTCAATATATGCCAACAATTCCTCAACAGAATTAAACTCACAATCAAACATACCGATATTATGAGGATTTATGCCATGGGTACTGTTTTCCCAAAACATATCACGACAGCATATAAGTTCCTCATTTTCATCAAGCAAAACAGAATTTGAAAATAATATTGCCTTAATTGGCTCAAGCTTTGAAAAAGCATTAATGGCAATTGGTAAATCCTCATAGTTTACATCAAGCTGCACCTGTGAAGCACTTGAAAATGTACCATATTCAGGATATTTATGAAAATACATAGGCAAATCATAATTTTTATAAGAATGCAAATGATGAAAAAGCATTCTGTATCTTCCATTTGGTATTGAAACATTATGATTATACTTACGATAAGGATTTACTCCCATTCCTGTTAATGTATAGTCATACTTATTAAATTCCTTCTGCAAAAAAGTATAATATTCATTAAATCTTATCTGAATAGCAGAGAGCCTGTCCTCTTTACCAAAGGATAATTCCAAATTATTATAAGAACAATCATAGGACAAAATATCCCCATTTTTATTATTCGTTGCGGAATAAATATTTCCTTCATCATCTCTGCCCGTAACATCAAAATTAAAATTCTCAATAAATCTGTCTGTAATGGTATGAACAATATCAAAATTGACAGCTTCTTTTTTTAGATTTACAATAGGCATTTCAATTTCAACACCTATATAGCCCTGCCTTTTCTTTTTTGTCGGTTCAATGTATTTCTGATATAAATATTTTCTTATTAATTCAGGCTGCATAAATTTCTCTCCTTTATAAATATGAGAACATCTGATATATAAACTTCATATCTTCTTCATTGTAAATATATTCATTCCCATGATTTGTACCTGTATATACCACTTTACCCTCCTTATATGCCAATAAAGTCGTAAAAGGGAGAGGCTTCCATCCTTCGCCCTTAAGAGGTCTTGTAGAAAAAACAACACTATTGTCATTTTCTAAAAAATACAGTGAATTTTTATAATTAGTATGTATATACATATATTCTCCGTCATAAATAATTAAATTAAGTTTATTTCCTTTTGACAAATCCGAAATATAGCTGTCAAGAAAATTAAAACGTTCTTCATCTGTCAGTGGTCTGCCATATTCACTTTGATAAGCATTAATTTTTTCAATAATATAAAGCAAAATTCTTTCGCTGTCCGTATCTCCCGTCTGGCTCTTTACATACTTATTTAAAGGCTGATAATCAAATATGGTTCCATTATGCATTAAAGTCCAGCCTCTGCCATAGTTATCCTTCATATAAAAAGGATGACAATTCTTATATTCAACATTTCCTATTGTTGCATATCTTATATGTGCCATTGCAGACTTTACCTCGATGGGAAAAGTAAGACGTTTTTTAAGATAACGGCTCTTTGCTGCAGATTCAGGCTCCTTTTCAATCATAACATGACTGCCGTATATACAAACCAAACCCCAGCCGTTGGGATGCATATCACTGTGACCATAAAATTCTTTCAAATAATCATTTATAACATATTCTTTTTTTGAACTAAATCCTAATAACTCACACATTATCCATTTTCCTCATTTCATACCTTTTTTATATGAATTGTATGAATATATTATATTGTCTATGCCAGTTTTTGTCAAGTACTTTTTATCAATTTATCCATTTATTTTATAATAAATTTTTTTATTTGTTCTTGACATATTTTATTCAATTTATTATCATATTCTTATTAAATCAATAGGAATAATGTGTTGATATAAAAGGAGAATTTATAGATTTTATGATTGATAGACTTGTAAAAAACAATAATTTGTCTGATATTGAATTAAAAACACTGCTTGAAAGCAATAAATTTGATGACATATTAAAAAAAGAAGCTGACACGGTTCGCAAAGAGTACTATGGTAACGATGTATACATCAGAGGGTTAATTGAATTTACCAACTATTGTAAAAACAACTGTTACTATTGCGGCATCCGCAGAGATAATAATAAAGTCAACCGATACAGACTTGACAAAAACGACATACTTGAATGCTGTAAGGAAGGATATTCACTTGGTTTTCGTACCTTTGTTTTACAGGGCGGCGAGGACAGATATTATACGGATTTCTTAATTTGCGATATAGTATCTTCAATTAAAGAAAAGTACCCCGATTGTGCCATAACCTTATCCATTGGCGAAAAATCAAAGGAAAGCTATAAGGCATATTTTAATGCAGGTGCAGTCAGATATTTATTAAGACACGAAACAGCCGACGAGCAGCACTATCAAAAACTGCATCCTGAAAGTATGAGCCTTAAAAACAGAAAAGAATGTCTTTTTAATTTAAAGGAAATAGGTTATCAGGTAGGCTCAGGCTTTATGGTAGGCTCCCCCTATCAGACAACGGAAAATTTAATTTCAGACCTTCGTTTTTTACAGCAGCTTAAGCCCGATATGATAGGAATAGGACCATATATTACTCACCTTGAAACACCTTTTAATGAGTTTACAAGTGGTAGTTTGGATTTAACTCTCAGACTTATATCAATTCTCAGGCTTATGTTCCCTTATGCCCTTATTCCCTCAACCACTGCCCTTGGAACAATTCACCCACAGGGTCGTGAAATGGGATTAAAAGCAGGTGCAAATGTAGTAATGCCCAACCTTTCTCCTGTAAGTGTCCGCAAGCTTTATGAGCTTTATGAAAATAAAATCTGTACAGGCGAGGAAGCAGCTCAATGCAGAGGCTGTCTTGAACGCAGAGTTGAAATGGCAGGCTACAAAATTGTTACAAATATTGGAAATGTAAGCAGTCTTATTGAAAACAACATATTTAACAGCGTTCATAATATGAATTTAAAAACCGTTATAGGTTATCACAAAAACGATATTCAATATAATTTTTCAGACGATTACGATAAATAAGCGAGTGCATTTCTGCACTCGCTTATCTTATATACCATAATTTTTAAAATACTCATCTGCATCATACAAAGTTTTTTCAATATCCTCCACTGTATGTGCATAAGAAACAAATATAGCCTCAAACTGACTTGCACCAAAATAATTACCCTTATTAAGCATAAACATAAAATAATCAGCAAATCTCTTGGTATCAGACATTTTTGCTGTATCATAATTATAAACCTTATTTTCAGCAAAGAAAATTGTAGAAAGAGAACCTATACCATTAATCGTGCATGGTATATTATATTTATCAATAATGTTCTTTAATTCACTTCTGAACACATAACTCAGCTTATTTATATGGTCATAAATTTCATTATGCTCCTTTAATATTGAAAGCTGTGTAATTCCTGCCCTCATGGCAATAGGATTTCCGCTTAATGTTCCTGCCTGATACACCTTTCCCACAGGAGAAACCAAACTCATAATGTCTTTTCTTCCTCCATAGGCACCTACAGGCATACCGCCGCCTATAATTTTACCATAAGTCACTAAATCGGGCTTTATGCCAAAATATCCGCTTGCTCCGTCAAGCTGTAAACGAAATCCCGTTATAACCTCATCAAATATAAGCAAAGCACCATTCTTTGAGCATATTTCTCTTAAACCACTTAAAAATTCCTTATCAGGCAGCACCACACCCATATTAGCTGCCACAGGCTCCACAATAACACAGGCAATATCATTATCATTTTCTGAAAACAATCTTTTTACACTTTCAATATCGTTATATTTTGCTGTAAGCGTATCTCTTACACATCCTTCGGGTACACCTCCTGAATCGGGAATACCTGATGTCATAACTCCTGACCCTGCCTTAACAAGCATTAAGTCTGCGTGACCATGATAACATCCTTCAAATTTAATTACCTTATTTCTTCCCGTAAATCCCCTTGCAAGACGAATAGCACTCATAACTGCCTCGGTGCCTGAATTTACCATTCTTATCATTTCAACACAAGGCACTATTGATGTTATTAGCTCTGCCATTTCCACCTCAAGTTCAGTAGCTGCACCATAGCTCATTCCATTTTCAAGCTGCTTTTTTACTGCTTCAAGTACTTCATCATTATTGTGACCTAAAATCATAGGTCCCCATGAACCAATATAATCTATGTATTTATTGCCGTCAGCATCATATATATACTGTCCCTTTGCCTTTTCAATAAATCTTGGAGTTCCTCCCACAGAATTAAAGGCTCTTACAGGGGAGTTAACACCTCCGGGTATAACCTCAACTGCCCTTTTAAATAATCCCTGTGAAATATCAGTATTCATATCAAATCTTACCTTCCTTTATATACTGTGCCAGTTCCTTAGCAAAATAAGTTATAAGTATATCCGCACCTGCTCTGTACATACAAATTGCAGATTCGCATATAATACGTTCCTCGTCCACATATCCCAAAGCCGCTGCCGCCTTTATCATTGCATATTCACCGCTTACGCTGTATAAAGCAACAGGCTTATTAAATCGTTGCTTTAGCTCTTTTAATATGTCAAGATAAGCTAGCCCCGGCTTAACCATAAGTATATCTGCACCTTCTTTGCAGTCAAGGTCTGCTTCAAGAATTGCCTCTCTTGCATTTCTACAGTCCATCTGATAAGATTTTCTGTCACCAAAGGAAGGAGCAGAGCCTGCAGCATCTCTAAAAGGTCCGTAAAAAGCTGAGGCATATTTTACTGAATAAGACATAATTGGAATATTTACATAACCATTGTCATCAAGTGTCTTTCTGATATAAGCAATTCTTCCATCCATCATATCGGAAGGAGCAACCATATCAGCACCTGCTTTTACATGAGAAAGAGCAGTTTTTGCCAACACTTCAAGAGTTTTATCATTATCAACATATTCACCCTCAAGTATGCCGCAATGACCATGTGAAGTATACTCGCACATACACACATCGGTTACATATAAAAGCTGAGGATAATTCTCTTTACCATATCTTAAAGCCTTTTGAACAATTCCATTTTCGTCCCATGCTCCGCTGCCTTCAGCATCTTTGTAAGCAGGAATACCAAAAAGCATAACACTTTTTACCCCTGCCTCAATAAGTGCTGATAATATTTCACCCATACGGTCTATACTCCAACGGTACTGCCCCGGCATTGTAGGAATTTCTTCCTTAATGTTTTCTCCCTCAATTACAAACATAGGATATATAATACTATCTGCTGAAATACTTGTTTCCTTCACCATATTTCTAAGTGTCTGTGATGTACGCAGCCTTCTTGGTCTTTCTGTTAAATTCATTTGTATACAATCTCCTTTATTTTATCGCATCTTTTATAATACATTCTACAATCCCTTCATTGGACTGTTTTTTTGCAACAATACAACTTATGCCATATTTTCTTGCCTCATCGGCAGTTTTTTCACCAATACATACACCTGTATAATTAAGCTTATTGCAAGCAAAGTTTCTTACCTCAGAAGCACTTGCAAATACCACATAATCAACAGTTTTGGGAAATTCAACTTTATCATTTATATACGGCAATGTTTTGTAAATACCAATATCCTTATATGGAACATTATTCCTTTTTAAAATATCAGTCAATTCCTCTGAACCATTTTCAGTCCTTAATATAAGCACATTTTCAGCCTTTGCATTTATAAGTGCCTTACCAAGCTCTGCAGTATAATGCTTTTCAGGTATAATATCAGCTCTTATTCCATATTTCAAAAGCTCCTGACCCGTTCTTTTTCCAATAGCGGCAATTTTTGAATTTGCAAAAATACGTGAATCAAGTCCTGATTCAAAAATCTTCTCAAACACAGTCCTTACACCTACTGCACTTGTAAATGCAATAAAGCTGTATTCCTTTATTAATTGAATTATTTTATTTATATCACTTATAGCAGGCTCAGTAATAATTGAAGGAGCAATTACAACAGATGCCCCCAATGCTCTCAACTCATCAACAAGACTTACTGCCATTTCCTTAGGACGTGTTATAATAATATTTTTACTCTTCAAAGGCAAGTTTGAAAACCAGTCAAAATCATCTGAATATCGGCATACTTCACCAACAACAATTACCGAAGGACTTTTTAAATCCTTAGCCTCATCTGTAATTTTTGAGATAGTGGAAATAACCTTTTTTTGCCTAGGACTTCCTCCATTTTCTATGACAGCACAAGGCATATCAGCATACATTCCCGCACTAATAAGTCCCTGTGCTATAATACCCATATTTTTAATACCCATAAGGAAAACCAAAGTGCCCCCTATTTCAACACAAGCCTTATAATTTATACTAAGCTCTTTTCCCTTTCTGTTGTGTCCCGTTATAATGTGAACAGAGGAAGCACAATCACGATGTGTAACAGGTATGCCTGCAAAGGTCGGTGCGGAAATTGAAGAAGTAATCCCCGGCACAACCTCAAAATCTATATTATGCTCTCTTAAAGCCTCAACTTCTTCTCCGCCACGTCCAAAAAGATAGCTGTCGCCGCCCTTTAGGCGAACAACATTTTTACCCTCTAATGCCTTATTGACAAGTATTTTGTTAATTTCATCCTGAGGTATAAGGTGATTTGAGGACTTCTTGCCTGCATTAATTTTTTCAGCATTTTCAGGTATCATATCCATAACCCCTTCGCCAAGAAGTCTGTCATAAACCACAACATCGGCACTTTTAAGAATTTTATATCCTCTTAATGTCATATATGCCCCTGTGCCGATACCTGCACCAATAAGAGTAACCTTACCCTTCATTTACATCAACCTTTCCGCAAGAAGTTGCCCTGCCTTTTCGGCATCTTCAATATCTGCCCATATCTCAGCTGTAACAATTTCACCATTAACCTCATTCAAACCACGCAAATACAGTCTGTTGTCAATAATCTGACAAAAGGCAGCAGCAGGAGCAGAACAGCCGCCATTGAGCCTTTTTATACAGGCACTTTCTGCAATAGCACATATTTCAGAGTTCCTGTCACTTATTTCATTTAAAAATTCATATCCGCCGCCCCTTTTGCACTGAACAGCTATAATTCCCTGTCCGGCTGCGGGAATCATTTCATCGGCATTAAAAATTTTGTAAATCCTTTCAGATAAGCCCAGACGTTCAAGCCCTGCCGCAGCCAGAATAAGAGCCGAATATTCACCTGAATCAAGCTTTTTAAGTCTTGTATGTACATTTCCCCTTACAGGCTTTATTTCTGCATCAGGATACAGCTTTTTAAATTGTATATTTCTCCTTTGACTTGAACAGCCTACAGGCTTTGAAAAATCAATATTATCTGCCCCTTTTGGCAGAACAAGAGCATCAAAAGGATTTGCCCTCTTTGAATAAGCAATAACAGGAAGTTCACTGTTTACTTCCATAGGCATATCTTTTAAGCTATGTACCGTAATATCAGAAAGACCATTTAACAGGGCATAATCAAGTTCCTTTACAAAAAGCCCCTTACCGCCAATCTTATCCAATGTAACATTTAAAATTTTGTCACCTGTAGTTTTCATTGTTACAAGCTCTGTTTTATATTCAGGATACTTATCCTTTATCAGACTAATTATAATTTCACTTTGTATAACAGCCAGCTTACTTTCACGGCTGCCAACTCTTATTAAATTCATAACAGATTACCTCTTATTTTTTTTGCTGTTTCTCTTACCAATTTATGATGATAACCATCAGAAACTATACCTATACATATATTATCATTTAAGCAGATAGCAGGAAAATAAAATGTAGATTCTTCTGCAGAATCAGCCACACTTACAGGAATATTTTTTTCCTTACACAAATTTGAAATCTCACTATTTACCCTTCTGTCATTTGTTGCGGCAATAACAAAAAAATAATTATCTATATCATTTTTATCAAA
>DBGCRA010000185.1:0-12448 GCA_048359195.1 Candidatus Gallispira sp. | reverse complement strand
CTGCCAAGCCGGCTGCTATCGGCTCTGCTGATTTCAGTTCTGCCTTAAGACTTTGTGATATGCATAACATACCTTTGGCAACAAATTTAGCAACTGCCGAGGCTTTACTCCTTGCTCTTGACAGAGGTGACCTTGACTGGCGTAATTTGGTCAGAAATAACAATGCTTAATTCAATAATGCAGTTATATTATATACTTATAAATCTACTTCTCTTTTTAATTATGGGGACTGATAAATTATGTGCCATATTTCACAAATGGCGAATACCTGAAGCCACACTTTTAATACTTTCTTTAATCGGAGGAGGTATCGGTGGCTTTTTAGCTATGTTTATTTTTCATCATAAAATAAGAAAACGGTATTTTATGATCACATTTATACTTTCTATAGCTGTACACTTAATTATATATATGAACATTTAAAAAGACGGTATAAACTTTTATATTTATAACCGTCTTTATTTTTATTATCCCAAGTCCAAAGTAAAAGTGAAACAACTTCCCTTGCCTTCTTCACTTTTAAGCTCTATTGTCTGATTGTGTGCCTTTATAAATTCCTTTACAATGGCAAGACCAAGCCCACTGCCTGTCTTGTCCATACCTCTTGAAGCATCAGCCTTATAAAGTCTTTCAAAAACTCTGGACTGTTCTTCATCCGATAATCCGATTCCTGTATCCTCAACAGAAATATAAGCCTTATTATACCTTATTTCTGAATTAATTTTAACATAACCTTTTTCCGTAAACTTAATAGCATTATCCATTAAATTACCCATAACTCGTCTGATTTTATCAATATCGGCATATACAATAATCTTACTTTGACAACTATTGAATTTAAGCTCAATTCCCTTTTTCTCAGCTCTGTTCTTCATAAGGTTAATTGTTTCATCAATTATTACATTTATATCAAAATTAACCATATCAAGTGCATTTATTGAATCATCCAGCTTATTTAAGTCAAGAATACTGTTTGACAGCTTATTAAGCCTTTCGGTTTCGTTGTATATAATATTAATATAGTGCTTATATTTTTCCTCCTTAATTGTTCCGTCAAGCATTGCTTGAAGAAAACCCTTTATGGACGTAATAGGAGAACGAAGATCATGTGAAATATTTGAAATTATTTCCCTCCTTCTCTTTTCAAGACCATCTAAGTTTTCTGCCATAGTATTAAAGCTGATAGAAAGCTCGGTTATTTCATCATTCAAAGCTCTGTCAATATCAATTCTTTCATCAAAATTTCCCTTTGAAATATAATTTGCAGCAGCGCTCAGCTTTCGTATAGGCTTTACAAATTCATTGGATGCCCAGTTTATTGTTACAAATCCTAAAATAACAGCAAGAATTAAAAAGAATATCACTATTACATATACTCTGTTTATATTGTCCGTCAGCTCACTTAAAGGAACACTTACAACAACAAATGCATCCACACTGTCATCTGTAGCAATTGGATAACACAATATATATCTGTTATAGGAATATATATTGCCAATATCTCCTTGTAACCACTTAATATTTCCGGCTAATACATCATCACAGCCATAAAACTCATCAATAACCGCACCTGTAGACAGATTGTCAATATCTTTTGACTTTGACAGAACCATTAAATCCCTGTCAAAAATAATAAAGCTGTAATCCATATATTTATCAAGTATTTTTATTTCATTATTAAAATATTCTTCGTCCACATTATCACTGCTGCGGCTCTGAATATAAATATCAGATATTTTAATTGCCTGATTAAGCAAATCATCATTTTGATCACTGTAAAAATAACCTCTAAAAATTTCCGTAAATCCTAAGCTTAAAAGAAAAAAGGTTATTAATAATACAACTATATAATAAGTAAATGTTTTACCAAATGCCGTTCTCATTTATTTAAGAAAATCTTCTCTCTGTGGAGTAAATATATCTACTATCTTACCCTTAGGTGTAAGAACCTTGCAGCTGTGCAGAACATTTGATGGCATATATACCGTATCTCCCGGCTTTATAACCTTTATCTCTCCGCCTATTCTAAACTCAAATTCTCCTTCAACGCAGTATGTTGCCTGTTCATGTATGTGCTTATGCTCAGGAGCATCAAAGTAATTCTCAAAATATACCTCAACAATCATCATATTTCCATCATGTGCCAATACCTTTCTGTAATTCTTGCCCGGCACCAACACTTCAAGCTCAGTATCATTGTTATAATAAAAATTTGACATTTTCATAGCCTCCGTTAATTTATTCTCTTTTGATTATAAATCAAAAAAGAGAAAATTACAATAGAACATAACATATTTATTAATTGTGGGCATATAAATTTATAAAGGCAAGGTGTGTGGATAATATGAAAAAAATTGAAGAAAAAATCTCAAAAAACACAAAATTCCCTGCTGAAGTTATATCCTCTACACCAAAACTTGAGCTTACAGGAAACAAAAGTCTTTATATTGAAAATCACAAAGGAATAAAAATATTAACAGGACAGCTTATAGTTATAAAACTCAATTCAGGATTTATTGTTGCCGAGGGAGAAAAAATAAATATACAGGAAATTAACAGAGATTTTATATATTTAACAGGAATATTTAATTCCTTTAGATTTGAAAAAAATTTGGAGTGATTTATATAAGCAAAGTATGGAAATTTATTCAAGGTTATGTTATAATCTCAATTAAGGGTTATAATATAGAAAAGCTAATAAATAAAGCTGTACAGTCAGGCATTGCCATTTATAATATTGAAAAAGGCACAAATACGGCAAAACTTACTGTTTCTCCGAAAGAATTTAAAAAATTTGCAAAGCTTTCAAAAAAATATAAATGCAAAATAAAAATAATAAACAAAAACGGGCTTTTCCGTCTGTTGTTTTTTATGAGGCTTAATATTCTGTATTTTATAGGTATTATAATATCTGTATTTATTATATATTTCCTGACCCGGAGGGTATGGATAATTGACATTACAGGCAATACCAAACTTGATAAGCTGTCAATACTGACAAGCTGTCACAATGACGGTCTGTATGTAGGCTGTAATAAAAACACCCTTGACTGTAAACAGATTGCAGAAAATCTCAAGATAAAATATAAAAATATCTCATGGATAAATATTAGTCTTAAGGGTACTGCCGTACATATCAAGCTGTCTGAAGAAAAACCAAATACTGTAACAGCAATAAACACCGACCCTTGCAATATAATTGCAGCAGTTGATTGTCAGATTTCATCTATTGTGACAAATAAAGGCACACCCATGGTTAAGAAAAATGATATTGTAAAAGCAGGTGATATTCTCATTTCTGCCAAGCTAAAGCCAAGCGGCAATGAAGAAAGCCCTGTTGAAGATATTGTTAATGCAAAAGGAACTGTAAGAGGAATTGTAAAAAGAAATTTTTCATTTACAGTACCCTTTAATGCCAAAGAAAAACAATATACAAATAATGTAAAGACACTGTATACAATTAAATTCTTTGATAAAAGCATTAAATTAAACAAAACCGTAACCTTTAATCAAAAGGACACAGCTAAAGAAGTAATACAGCTTAATCTTGGTGAAAACTGTCCCCTGCCGATATTTATTTGCAAGGATATTAACAAAGAATTTATATATGTACCTGTTAAAAGAGACGTAAAAACAGCAAAAAAAATTGCTGATAAAACAATAACCCAACATATTATAGAAAACTATGATATAGACTCAGATATAATTTCAGTCACTACCAAAACCAACGAAACAAAGGATTGCCTTCAGGTAAGCAGTGAAATAATATCTGAAGAAAATATAGGAAAAGAAGCAATATACGAAGATTTAGGAGGAAATACATTAAATGGAGCAAAAGAAAATTCAAATATCAGCTAATATTATATCTGCCCTTTTTGGCAGCTTTGATTCAAATATAAAAAAGATTGAGGCAGCCTATAATGTCAATATTATTAACAGAGGCGAAGATATAGATATTGTGGGAGAAAGCAGGGATATTGAAAAAACCATTAATGTAATTAATTCATTAATTAAGCTTATTGAATCAGGAGAATCCATTGATACTCAACGCATTAACTATATAATTACCGAGGTAAATGAAAATAACACAGATGAGGTCGACAGACTGAAAGACGATATAATTTGTATGACAATAAACGGCAGAGCCTTAAAGCCAAAAACATTGGGTCAGAAGTACTATATCGACTCAATAAGGAACAATACCGTTGTTTTCGGTGTAGGCCCTGCCGGTACAGGTAAAACCTATCTTGCAATGGCTATGGCAATAACAGCCTTTAAAAACGGTGATGTAAACAGAATTATATTAACAAGACCTGCCATTGAAGCAGGAGAAAATTTAGGCTTTTTGCCCGGAGATTTGCAGGATAAAGTTGACCCTTATTTAAGACCCTTGTATGACGCCTTATACGAAATAATGGGTGCAGACACCTTCCTTAAAAATATGGAAAAAGGTGCTATTGAAGTTGCTCCCCTTGCCTATATGAGAGGAAGAACACTTGATAATTCATTTATAGTACTTGATGAAGCTCAAAATACAACTCCCGAGCAGATGAAAATGTTTTTAACAAGACTTGGCTATAGCTCAAAGGCAGTTATTACGGGAGATATTACACAGATTGACTTGCCCCGTGGCAAAAAATCAGGACTTATTGAGGCTGTCAAAATACTTGAAAACATTGAAGGTATAAGAATATGTAACCTTACCAACAAGGACGTTGTACGTCACCCTCTTGTACAAAAGATAATATCAGCCTATGAAGAATTTGAAAAGAAAAAAGGTACTAAATAATGGACGTTTTATTTGAAAACAATACGGATATAGATGTAAATGAAAATCTTATAAATAATGTAATCAGAGAAAGCCTTAGGTATGAAAATATTTCGGATAACTGTGAAATAAGTGTTACAATAGTTGACAATGCAGAAATTCACTCCATAAATCTGAAACACAGAGGAATTGACAGACCAACCGACGTCCTCTCCTTCCCTCTTATAGATTTTGAAAAAGAAAGCCTTCCCGATGACGGTTCAAAAATATATTTGGGTGATATTATTATCAGCATAGAAAGAGCCATTGAACAGGCTAAAGAATACGGTCACTCAATAGAGAGAGAAATTGGTTTTCTTACGGCTCACAGTATGCTTCATTTACTTGGCTATGATCATATGGTTGAAGAAGAAGAAAAGGTTATGTTTAAAAAACAGGAGGAAATCCTCAATAACCTTAATTTAAGGAGATAAAATATGGACGAAAACAGACAGTTATATGAAATGGCAGTTAAAGCAAAGGAGTATGCCTACGCACCCTATTCCAATTTTAAAGTAGGTGCTGCCGTCCTGACAAGCGACGGTATGGTATTTTTAGGCAACAATATTGAAAATGCTTCCTATGGTGCAACTGTATGTGCTGAAAGAGTTGCAGTTTTTAAAGCTGTATCAGAGGCTAAAAAAAATATAGTAAAAATTGCAATAGCGTCAGATACAAATGATTTTACTATGCCCTGCGGTATTTGCCGACAGGTTATCAGCGAATTTATGCCTGAAGGTGAAATTATTTTGGGTAACGAAAATGAAATTAAGGTATACAAGGTAACAGAGCTTTTACCTTATGCCTTCAAACTAAAGTAAAGGTGATTTTATGACTTGGGACGAGCTCAATTATTTATGTAACAACTGTACTGACTGCCGGCTATGCCGGACAAGGCATAACGTAGTTATAGGTGTAGGCAACATACACAGCAAAATACTTTTTGTCGGCGAAGGTCCGGGATATTACGAGGATATGCAAGGAGAGCCTTTTGTCGGAAATGCAGGAAAGCTCCTTGACAAAATGCTTGGAGCCATTAATCTTGACAGAAGTCAGGTATATATAGCCAATATTGTAAAATGCAGACCTCCACAGAACAGAGATCCTCTTCCCGAAGAACAGGCAGCCTGCATAAAATATTTAAGGCAGCAATTTAAGCTTATAAGACCTCAAATTATTGTCTGTCTTGGCAGAATTGCAGCAAAGGCAATAATAGAGCCAGAGTTCATAATTACCCGTGACAGAGGCAAATGGTATAACAAAAAAGGCATTGACATAATAGCTACATATCACCCTTCTGCCCTTTTGCGTGACGAAAGCAAAAAACCGGCAGCGTGGGAAGATTTTAAACAAATAAGAGATAAATTAAAGGAAGTAAATGAAAGGTAAAAATATGAATAAAAATTTTCATTCAGGCTTTGTATCATTAATAGGCAGACCAAATGTAGGCAAGTCTACACTAATGAATTTGTTAATAGGCGAAAAAATTTCCATTATTTCAAGTAAGCCTCAAACTACAAGAAACAAAATACAAACTATACTTACAACAGACACAATGCAGGTAATATTTGTAGATACCCCCGGCATTCACAAATCCAAGTCAAAGCTTGGTGACTATATGGTTAAAAGTGCCGAAACATCTTTAAATGATGTTGACATTGTTCTCTACCTCATTGAGCCTTACGAAAAAATTAAGGACAGTGATAAGGCAATACTTGAAAGACTTGAAAAGGTCAATACACCTGTCTTTCTTGTAATCAACAAAATTGATACAGTTGAAAAGCCCGAACTTTTAAAGGTAATAGAAAACTACAGCAGGGAATACCCCTTTGCTGAAATAATACCCTTATCAGCCTTAAAGGGTAAAAATCAGGAAACCTTACTTGAAAATATTGAAAAATATCTTCCTGAAGGTCCAAAATACTTCCCCGAAGATATGATAACAGACCAGCCCGAAAAGCAGATTGTCTCAGAAATAATAAGAGAAAAGGCATTATATCTTTTGCAGGACGAAATACCTCACGGCATAGCAGTTGAAATTACATCAATGAAGCATAGAAAAGATAAGGATATTATGGACATTGACGCAACAATATACTGCGAAAGAGATAGCCACAAAGGTATTATAATAGGCAAACAGGGTTCAATGCTTAAAAAAATCGGCTCAAATGCACGCCGTGATATTCAAAGATTTTTAGGCGGTCAAATAAACCTGCAAATTTGGATTAAAGTTAAAAAAGACTGGAGAGACAGTGATTTTCTTTTAAAGAATTTTGGTTATGACTCAAAAAATATTTAATGGCAATTTTTATATAGCATACAATCAAAACAACTTACACAACCTAATATCATAAGGAGGAATTCTTAATATGAATGATTTCTTTTGGTATTTATTTGAGAAAAGCGGCAACATTAACTATTACTTAGCCTATAAAACAGGCATTGGAGCAGAAACAGATGAGTTCAGAGAAGATAAGAGGAATAATAATTCGTGAAAATTTTTCAGGTGAGGCTGACAAATTTTTAACTGTATTTGCAAAGGATAAGGGCAAAATTTCAATATTTGCAAAGGGCGCAAGGAATACAAAAAGCAAATTCCTTGCTGCCTCCTCATTATTTACATACGCAGATTTTATGATAAGGACTGTTACAAAAACCCCTACTCTATTATCTGCTGATGTTATTGAAAGCTTTTATAATATAAGAACCGACTTGTCTGCAACAGCATATGCCTCATATTTTGCAGAATTTATTGACAAGGCTGTTATCGACAATGTAGCAGACAATAACGCTTTGCTTTTGCTTTTAAAGTCACTTCAAAAACTTTCAAAAAACAACAGCAATACAAGACTGACAGGCTTAATATTTCAGTTAAGATTTTTGGATATATTAGGCTACAGACCCAATATCGAGGAAATAAAGTCCTACTCATTAAGCCAAACAAGCCTATATGCTATGGAATATATTTTATCTGCCGCCTTAAATTCTGCTTTTTCCGTTAATATTGATATTCAGTACATAAAAGAGCTTGAAACCTTTTTAGAAAAGTATATTGAATATCATATTGATATAAAACTTAACAGCTATAAATTAATTAAGAATTTGGTATTGACAAATTAAAATATAGTGCTATACTTTAATTAAGTAAATAATTGTCTTCAGGGATTTGTGAAATTCAATACCGGCGGTAAAGCCCGCGAGCCTTATGGCATGATTAGGTGAAACTCCTAAGCCGACAGTAAAGTCTGGATGTGAGAAGATTTTAATATGATATATTCCCTGAGTTTATTTTAAACTCAGGATTTTTTTATTTAATCTGTTTTTAGTCCCTGTAAGATACAGGGACTTTTATTTTTAAAGGGGATGTACACTATGAATTATATGGAAAGAGCTATTGAGCTGGCAAAAAAGGGAGCAGGCTTTGTTTCACCAAATCCAATGGTAGGCGCTGTCATTGTTAAAAACAGCAGAATTATAGGCGAAGGTTTTCACGAAAAATACGGTTCAAATCACGCAGAAGTCAATGCCTTTTTAAATGCTTCGGAAGATGTTGAAGGTGCGGAAATGTATGTTACATTGGAGCCCTGCAGTCACTATGGCAACACTCCCCCATGTGCCAAAGCTATAGTTGAGCACAAAATAAAAAAAATTTATATCGGCTCCCTTGACACTAATCCAAAGGTTTCCGGAAAAGGGGTTGAAATACTCAAAAACGGCGGTGTAGAAGTTGAAGTAGGCATTATGGAAAAGGAATGCAAAGCAATAAATCCCATATTCTTCAAATACATTGAAACAGGTCTTCCCTACGTGGTTATGAAGTCGGCTATGACTCTTGACGGTAAAATTTCAGCCTATACAGGTGATTCAAAATGGGTTACAAATGAAAAATCACGATATATGGTTCAGGAGCTAAGACATAAACTAAAAGCAATTATGGTAGGCATAAATACTGTTATTACCGACAATCCAAAGCTAACCTGCCGAATTGAAAACGGTATAAATCCCATAAGGATAATTGTTGATTCAAGGCTGCAAATACCTTTAGATGCCACTGTTTTAAATCTTTATAATAATGACAGATGTATTATTGCCGCAGCAGAAGGCTGCGACAGCTATAAAAAATCAGAGCTGCAATCAATGGGCGTTGAAATAATTGAAACACCGTCCCATAATAACAGAGTTGACCTTAAATACCTTATGAAAAAATTGGGAGAAATGCAAATTGACAGTATTCTTCTTGAAGGCGGCGGTACACTTAATTTTTCAATGCTCCAAAATAATTTAGTTGACAAGGGATTGTTCTTTATTGCCCCTAAAATAATAGGAGGCGACCAATCCAAAACCCCTGTCGAGGGTAAAGGCATAGCCTTTATGGATGACGCAATAAAACTACACAATATTGAAGTAAAAAATATTGAAAATGATATATTAATTTACGGTGATTTGAGGTGATTAAATGTTTACGGGCATTATTGAAGAAACAGGCAGGGTTATAAATACAAAAAATCCTCTTGTAATAGGCGTATCAAAAATTCTTGAAGATATTCATATTGGCGACAGTATTGCCGTAAACGGTGTTTGCCTTACAGTAACACGCTACGACAACAGCAGTATTACCCTTGATGTAATGAATGAAACCTACAGCAAAACCAATTTAGGCAGCCTTAAAACAGGCAGTACTGTCAATATAGAACGTGCAATGGCGGCAAATGGACGCTTTGGCGGTCACATTGTAAGCGGCCACATTGACGGTACAGGTACACTTAATGAAATATCAAGTGACGGCATAGCAAAATGGCTTACAATTACAGCAGAAAATGATATTTTAAATTATATTGTTTTAAAAGGCTCTGTTGCTCTTGACGGTGTAAGTCTTACTGTTGCATATATTGACAGTAAGTGCTTTAAGGTATCAATTATACCTCATACCCAAAGTGAAACAACATTACTTTCAAAACCAATAGGTTCAACAATAAACATAGAAAATGACATTATCGGGAAATATATTGAAAAATTTATGCATCCGAATAATGAAAGTAAAATCACATTGGATTTTTTAAGAAAAAACGGTTTTTAAGGAGGTAATTTTAATGTTTAAATTTAACACAATAGAAGAAGCTGTTGAAGATATTAAAAACGGCAAAATAGTAATGGTCATTGATGATGAGGACAGAGAAAACGAAGGCGACCTTATAATGGCAGCCGAAAAGGCTACAACAGAAACAATGAATTTTATAGCAACATATGCCAAAGGACTTATTTGCCTTCCTGCTGATGAAAGCTATATGAAAAAGCTGGATTTACCTCAAATGGTAGCTGACAACACTGATAATCACTGTACAGCCTTTACAGTATCAATAGATCACATAGATACCACAACAGGCATTTCAGCAGAAGAAAGAGCCTACACAGTCAGAAAATTTACTGAAGACAATGCAAAGCCTGAAGATTTCAGACGACCGGGACATATGTTCCCCCTTCTTGCAAAGCCAAACGGAGTACTTGAAAGAAAGGGACATACAGAGGCTACAGTTGACCTTATGAAATTGGCAGGACTTAAACCTGCGGGAATTTGCTGTGAAATTATGAAAGATGACGGTACTATGGCAAGACTTCCCGATTTAATTGAATTTAGCAAAAAGCATAGCTTAACATTTATATCAATAGCTGACTTAATTAAATATATTAAAGCACATAGTCATAGCTTAAAAAAAGAAATTTCAACTAAAATTATGACAAAATACGGTGAATTTAATATTAACGGTTACACTGATGAAAACGGCAAAGAGCATTTAGCTCTTTATATGGGTAATATATCCAATAATGAACCTGTACTTTGCCGAGTTCACTCCGAATGCCTTACAGGCGATGCTTTAGGCTCAGCCAAGTGCGACTGCGGTCAGCAATATGACGAGGCTATGAAAAGAATATCTGAAAACGGTTCAGGAGTTCTTCTTTATATGCGTCAGGAAGGCAGAGGAATAGGCTTAATTAACAAACTTAAAGCCTATGAACTTCAAAGACAGGGAATGGACACTGTTGAAGCAAATATAGCATTAGGCTTTCCCGATGATATGAGAAAATACGATAAAGCAGCAGAAATTTTAAGGGATTTGGGAATAAGCAAAGTAAAACTTATGACTAACAATCCCGATAAAATACACAAACTTACGGAATGCGGTATTGAAATAACCGAAAGAGTTCCTTTAATTGTAAGACACAGCCACAGTGCTGATTTCTATATGCACACAAAGCAGGAAAAAATGGGTCATTTATTAAATTTATAATATATGGAGGTAATTAAAATGAAAAAAATTGAAGGTAATTTAGTAGCTAACGGCAAAAAATTTGCAATCGTTGCATCAAGATTTAATGAATTTATAGTAAATAAACTTGTAAGCGGTGCAGAAGATGCTTTTTTAAGACATGGAGTAAATAGTGATGATATTTCACTCGTATGGGTACCGGGTGCATTTGAAATTCCCCTTGCCGCACAAAAACTTGCCAAAAGCGGTGAGTATGATGCCGTTGTATGTGTAGGTACTGTTATAAGAGGTGCAACAAGCCATTATGACTATGTTTGCAATGAGGTATCAAAAGGTATTGCAAATGTTGGCTTAAATACAGGTGTACCTGTTATTTTCGGTATAGTAACAACCGAAAACATTGAACAGGCAATAGAAAGAGCAGGCACAAAGGCAGGCAATAAGGGCTTTGATGCTGCCGTTTCCGCTATTGAAATGGTTAATTTATTTGATAACATAAAAATAACAGCATAGGGAACTACCCCTATGCTGTTTTAACAACCCACATTCATTAATTAAGTGACTTTATAAATACCCTTAAAATATCCTCAGCATAATGAATTTTATCCTTCGGGCAATACTTCATCACCTACCTTTTGCTCCATTTTCAATTTCAGAACAAAATTGACTCGAAACTCCAAGGTACTCTGCCATTTTCTCTCTGGTATAACCTATAAGTTCTCTTTTTTGCCTAATTCTCTCACCAATTTCAATATAATCCAATTCACGCATTTATGTCACCTCAAAGCATATAATAACGCAAATTTTGTAAATTTTAAATAATCTTAAAGCTTTACTTTTATAAGCTTTTAGCTTATAATACAATTAACAAATAAAAATCAATATAACAGCAACGTGGACTGTCCTATGCTGTAAAACAGAAATAAATGCATAAAAAACCTCCAAACTGATTATTTTTATTATACATCAGTTTAGAGGTTTACTTAAACTTTACTACTGCACCTAAAGCAGCCTATTGAAGTCAGAAACGATTATAAATGTACTCCAAGCTAAGTACCTGAGTATGTTATTTTATCAATCCTCTTGCAAGTGCTATTAAATTATCAAGCTGGTCATTATCTAAGCCTTTTACAATATTAATAAGCTCATTTGTTTTTGGTGGATTTTCAGAGCCATAATCAAAGAACTCTTTGGGCGTTATATTAAAATATTCACATATATAAAAGAAATTAGTCATAGATGGCAAATTAACACCATTTTCAATGTTGTTAATGTAGCCTTCACTTAAACCAATAGATAGGCTCATATCTCTTGCGGACACACCCTTATTAATACGTAATTGAGTTAATCTTTTGATAAATTTTTCCTGTTCCAT
>DBGCRA010000184.1:0-6328 GCA_048359195.1 Candidatus Gallispira sp. | reverse complement strand
CTTACTTGCTTTGGTTGAGGTTAAGGCTGATGGAAAGAACGCAGTTATTCCAACTTTCAGACCTGACTTATTAACTGAGGCTGACTTGGCTGAAGAAGTAGGCAGATTTTATGGCTATGATAATATTGAAACTACTCTTGCTGCAGGTACTCCTACAGTAGGCAAGAAGTCTTATACTCAGGTTATTGATGATAAGATTATGGACACTATGATAAGCTTAGGTTTAAGTGAGGCTAAGTGTTTCAGCTTTGAATCTCCTAAGGTATTTGATAAGTTAAATATTCCTTCTGACAGTGAATTAAGAAATACAGTTACAATTTCTAATCCTTTGGGTGAGGATTTCAGCATTATGAGAACTGTATCTTTAAATGGTATTCTTAATTCAATTTCTACAAATTACAATAGAAGAAATGAATCTGCTTATTTATTTGAATTGGGTAAGGTTTATATTCCAAAGACATTGCCTTTAACTGAATTGCCTGATGAAAAGAATATGCTTACCATTGGTATGTATGGCAATATTGATTTTTATGGTATTAAGGGTGTAACTGAGGAATTATTTGAAGTTCTTGGTATGAGAAGTAAGGTAAGTTATTCGCCAAAGAGTGATATACCTTTTATGCACCCGGGCAGACTTGCGGATATAAGTGTTGATGGTGAAAGCATTGGCTATGTAGGTGAGGTTCATCCTGCTGTTGCTGATAAGTACAGTATTGGTACTAAGGCTTATGTTGCTGTTATAAGTATTGATAAACTTTATGAATATGCTGAATTTGACAGAGTATACAAGGCTCTTCCTAAATATCCTGCTATGACAAGAGATATAGCAGTTCTTGTAAAGGATAATGTAATTGTAAAGGATATTGAGGATATTATTAAGGCTAAGGGCGGAAAGCTTCTTGAAAGTATTCAGTTATTTGATGTATTCAAGGGCAAGCAAATTCCTGAGGGTTATAAGTCAGTTGCTTATAATATTTCATTCAGAGCAAGTGACAGAACATTAACCGATGATGAAGTTAATGCACCTATGAAGAAGATTGTTAAGGAACTTGAAGATAAATTAGATGCACAGTTGAGAGGTTAATGGAAGTTATATTGTGTAAATAAAGAGGATTTGGAAATGAAAGGATTTACATTAAAGCCTATGGGAACTGTAAATTACAAGGACTGCGAAACGGAAATGTATAAATTAAACGGTGTCAGTATTGCTGTTTCAAATTCAAATTGTTTTGTTTGTGAGGAAGAAGCTGATTCAAACGGAAAAAATGTTTTGACTGTATCATTCAGCAATAAGAATAGAGAAATTCCTCAAATGGTTATAGATTATGTTCTTAATTTTTTTGGAATTGATACAAATAAGACTTATTACTATAATATTAGAGAAACATATGATCCCATGGATGACAGTATGCTTGAAATTCATTATTATGAGCAGCTACAGGATACAGAGGCTTAATTAAAACTGCAAGGGAGCACATTTTAATGTGCTCCCTTTGCCCGTTGTGAAGTTGAAAAACTTAGCTGCTTTAAAGCGTATAAATAAAATTTATTGACTAAAAAAATAAACTGTGGTAATATAACAGTATGGTACTATGATAAATTATAAACAAATATAAAAGCGAGATTAATAAAATGGCAGACAGTAATGATTTGTTAAAGATTATAGATGAAAAGATGGGCAGTCTTAGCAAGGGTCAGAAGAGAATTGCTAATTTTTTAAAGGATCACTATGACAGTGCGGTATATATCACTGCATCAAAGCTTGGCGAAATTGCAGGTGTCAGTGAATCTACAGTTGTGCGTTTTGCAAACGAGCTTGGTTTTGACGGCTATCCGAAGCTTCAGGAGGCTTTGCAGGAACTTGTTAAAAATGAGCTTACGGCATCTCAGAGAATGAAGGTATCATCTGACAGAATTGCAAAGAATGATAAACATATAATGAGAAGTGTTCTTGAAAGTGATTTGGGCAGAATATCCGAAACTCTTGAAAACATTAATCCAAGAGATTTTGATGAGGCTGTTGACTATATTGCAAATGCCAAAAGAGTTTATATAGTAGGAGGCAGAAGTTCATCGGCTTTATCCCATTTTATGGATTTTTACCTTAATTTAATGAGAGATAATGTTGTAAATGCTTCAACAGGTGCAGTTACAGAAACTTTTGAACATATTTTCAGAATTGAAGAGGGAGACGTACTTATTGGTATAAGTTTTCCAAGATATTCAAACAAAACTGTCAAGGCTATAGGGTATGCTCATCAAAGAGGGGCTAAGACTATTGCCATAACAGACAGCAAGCAGTCACCTCTTGTAAACGATGCGACAATTAGCCTCATTGCAAGCAGTGATATGCTAAGCTTTATAGACAGCCTTGTTGCACCGTTAAGTTTAATTAATGCTCTTCTTGTTGCAATAAGTATGAAGAGAAAGGGATATATTGCACAGGGACTTGATCAGCTTGAGGATTTGTGGGCTGAATACAGAGTTTATTCATCTGCTGTCAGGAAAAAATATTTGTAGGTATATATATGAAAAAGGTTGTAGTTATTGGCGGAGGTCCTGCCGGAATGATGGCTGCGGGACAGGCTGCTTTAAGAGGACACAGTGTTACTCTCATTGAAAAAATGAATAAGGTCGGCAGAAAGCTATATATTACAGGCAAAGGCAGATGTAATGTAACAAATGCAGTTGACCCTGAAGGTCTTATAGCCAATACTCCGGGAAATCCTTATTTTCTCTATAGTGCTTTTTATACATTTGACAGCAGTGCAGTAATGAGTTTTTTTGAAGGGCTTGGTGTTCCTGTTAAGGTAGAAAGAGGAAACAGAGTTTTTCCCAAGTCTGAAAAGTCTAATGACATAGTAAAGGCGATGGAAAGGTTTGTTAAAAAAAGCGGCTGTAATATAATGTACGAAACAGAGGTTAAGGAAGTTTTAACTGCCGATAATGTAATTAAGGGTGTAAAACTAAGTGATAACAGGCTTGTGGAATGTGACAGCGTTGTTATAGCGACAGGAGGACTTTCTTATCCTATGACAGGCTCTACGGGTGACGGTTATAAATTTGCCTTAAAGTGCGGACATACCGTAACTAAGTGCTATCCGTCTCTTGTGCCTTTAAGGGCAGGAGAAAAATGGATAGCTGATTTAATGGGATTAAGTCTTAAAAACATAAGTATTAAAGTAACAATAAATAACAAAGAGGTTTATTCGGATTTTGGTGAAATGATGTTTACTCATTTTGGCGTAACCGGTCCTGTTATTTTGTCGGCGAGCCGATATATAAATGACAGAATGGCGGAAAAGCCTAAGATTCATATAGATTTGAAACCTGCGTTAAGCAGTAAGGAGCTTGATTTAAGGATTTTAAAGGATTTTCAGAAATATGTAAATAAGGATTTTAAAAATTCTCTGGATGATCTTCTTCCTCAAAAACTTATACCTGTTATTATAAGACTTTCGGGAATAGATCCTGAAAAGAAAGTGAACAGTATAACCAAAGAGGAAAGACTAATACTTCTTGAGCTTATTAAAAATCTTACTGTAAATATTACAGATACAACAGGCTATAATGAGGCTGTAGTCACAAGAGGAGGAATTTCAGTTGATGAAATTGACCCTTCAACTATGGAATCAAAAATTGTAAAGGGTCTGTTTTTCGCCGGAGAGGTTATTGATGTAGACAGCTTTACAGGCGGCTTTAATTTGCAGATAGCTTTTTCAACAGGTTATCTTGCCGGAACTAATTGCTAAGGAGGAGAATACAAATGAATTGTTGTATTCGAGGTGCTGTTACCGTTGAGGAAAACAGCAAGGCTTGTATTTGGGAAAATACAAAAATAATGTTAAATGAAATAATAAGAGCAAATAATTTGAATTTAGATGATATTGTATCTGTGCTTTTTACCTGTACAAGAGATTTAGATGCGGCTTATCCTGCTGTTGCAGCAAGGGAAATAGGTATTGTGGATGCTGCTCTTATGTGTGTTCAGGAGCTTTATGTTGTTGGAAGTCTTGAAATGTGTGTAAGAGTTGCCGTAACTGTTGAAACAAATAAGAAGCAAAAGGAAATGAATCACGTCTACTTAAAGGGTGCTGAAAGATTAAGACCTGATATAGTAAATAAAAGTAAAATTGAGGCAGTAGCTGTTGACGGACCGGCAGGTTCAGGCAAAAGTACAGTGGCAAAGCTTATTTCAAAGGAATTAGGCTATATATATGTGGATACAGGTGCTATGTACAGAACAGTTGGACTATACTGTTTAAACAATGGTATAAGCATCTTAGATAATGAAAATATTATAAAGGCTTTGCCTTTAATTGATATAAATATTGAATTTGAAAACGGAATTCAGAGAATTTTCTTAAACGACAATGATGTGACAGATGAAATCAGAACTCAGCCTGTTGCGGAAGCTGCATCAAAGGTTGCGGCTATACCTGAGGTAAGAGAACTTCTTGTTAAATTACAGAGAAAACTTGCAGTAAATAACAAGGTTGTTATGGACGGCAGGGATATTGGCACAAATGTACTCAAAAATGCAAGGGTTAAGGTTTACCTTGATGCAGATGTTGAGGAAAGAGCCAAAAGACGTTGCAATGAACTTAGTGAGAAGGGCATTTCCTTCGATTATAATAATATAATTAAAGAAATTATCCAAAGGGATAATTATGACAAAAACAGAAAGGTAAATCCTCTCTCTGTTGCAGAGGATGCTGTGGTAATCGATACGACAGGATTGACAATAGAGCAGGTAAAAAATAAAATTTTGGAGCTTATAAAAGGTAAAGCTGATTAATATTCAGTTTCTCCTTAGAGCAAATAACGGAGGTAAAAATGGAAATTATTCTCGCTAAGTCAGCCGGATTTTGCTTTGGTGTTAAAAGGGCAGTTGACTATGCTTACAGTAAGGCAGGTCAAAAGGATATATATACCTATGGTCCTATAATTCATAACAAGGAGGTTACAGGCGACCTTCACAGCAAAGGTGTCCATGTAACAGAAAAACTTGATGAAGTAAAAGAAGGCGAAATTATAATCCGTTCCCACGGTGTTCCCCCAAGTGTCTACAGGGCTATCGAGGACAGAGGTCTGAAATATACGGACTGTACCTGTCCCTTTGTTAAAAAAATTCATAATATTGTCAGAGATAACTATAATAAGGGAAAGAGCATTATAATAGTGGGCAATAAAACACATCCTGAAATTATAGGCATAAACGGCTGGTGTGAAAACACTGCTGTTACAATTAACTCTCTTGAGGAGGCAGAAAGTGCCGATATTAACAGAAATACCGATTATGCTTTGGTTGTTCAGACAACATTTCAGACGGATGTGTTTGAAAGTATTATTGCTTGTCTTAGAGAAAAAAGTGATAATATAGAGGTTTTCAGAACTATATGTTCTGCTACGGGTGACAGGCAGAAGGAGGCAGTTGAAATTGCCAAAATTGCCGACCAAATGATTGTTTTGGGTGATAAAAGCAGCTCAAATACAAGAAAATTATATGAAATAAGCAAAAAATATTGTAAAAATGTTTATTTATGTGAAAGAATTTGCGATTTAGAGTTGCAAAACATCAAAAAAAATGGTACAATGGGAATAACCGCCGGTGCATCTACGCCATCGGTCATAATAAAGGAGGCAGTAAACGCTATGAGTGAAATGGAAAACAAATCTTTTGAGGAGATGCTTGACGATTCTTTAGTTACATTAAGAACAGGTCAGATTGTTAAGGGTACAGTAATCAGTGTATCAGATACCGGTGAGGTGTCAGTTAATTTAGGATATAAGTCTGATGGTATTATTGCAAGATCAGAATTTTCTGATGATGCAAATGTAAATCCTGCAGAAGTTGTTAATCCCGGTGACGAAATTGAAGTATTTGTTATCAGAGTTAATGATGGTGAAGGTAATGTTCAGCTTTCTAAGAAGAAGGTTGATGCTGATAAGAACTATGTTGTTATTGAGGAAGCTTTCAATAACGGTACACCTGTTACAGGTAAGGTTACAGAGCAGGTTAAGGGTGGTTTAATTGCTATGGTAAACGGTGCCAGAGTATTTGTTCCATCTTCACAGATTTCTAACAGATATGTTGAGGATTTATCAACATTTATCGGTAAGGAATTTGATTTTGAGGTTCTTGAATTTGATAAGTCAAAGAGAAGAATAGTTGTAGGAAGAAAGGCTCTTGCACAGAAGGAAATTGATGCAAAGAAGGCCGAAGTATTTGCTTCAATCAACGTAGGTGATAAGATTGAAGGCAAGGTTAGCAGAATTGTAGATTTTGGTGCTTTTGTTGACCTTGGCGGCGTTGACGGTCTTATCC
>DBGCRA010000183.1:0-9825 GCA_048359195.1 Candidatus Gallispira sp. | reverse complement strand
AATTGTCAGCATTTTCGCACTCAAAATGTATTAATCCCTTCTGTGAAAGAGCTTCAGCACCACCTACGGCTTCATAAGTTGATGCCTTGCCGTCCAATCCGGCATAAACAGAAGGACTTAACAAAAACATCTTTGCATTTTCCTTTGGCATAATAACAAAATCAGATAATGTCGGCAAAAACGTACTTACACCCAAACAATCACCTAAAACAATGCTAATCTGTGGAATTACACCGCTTGCAGCAGCCTGACTTTTAAACATAACACCATAAGCATCAAAAGTGCCAAAGCCGTCCTCAATAGCAACGCCCTTTGAATCCATAACGGCTACAACAGGACATCCCATTTTAAGAGCAAGTGTATAAACATCAGCTATCTTTTTAGCATGCTTTGCATTAACCGCACCTTCCTGTGAAAAAGCATAAACAAGCTTTCCCCTTATAGTACCATAGCCTGTTACAACGCCTGCATCAGTATTAAATGCACCAAGCTCAACAAAGCTGTTTTCATCAAAAAGCTTTTCAAGTCTTTCCTTAGCCGTTGAAGGTGCTTCCTGCATTTTGGCGATAAGCTCGTTAATTTCGTCAAATCTGCTCATTTTAACATTACCTCCTACAAAATTTTTAAAAAAATTTCGATAAATTACTTGTAATTATATATAATTTATTGTACTATAAAGACAAAATAATTGAAAATATTATTTCTTATATACTATTTATAAGCCTTTTCCTATAAGGAGGAATTTTAATGGATTTAAAGGAATTTGAATACGTTCTGGCAATTAATGAAGAACGCAGTTTTTCAAAAGCTGCCAAAAAACTTTTTATATCACAACCATCCCTCAGTCAGTATATTAACAGACTTGAAGGACAGCTTGGTGTAACCCTTTTTGACAGAAATACCATTCCCCTTTCACTTACTTATGAAGGTGAATTATATATTAATTCCGTCAAATCTATTATGAATATTGTATCGAATATGCGTAAAAGTTTTGAGGATGTTTCTGATTTAAAAATGGGCAGAGTAAACATTGGTCTTACTCCGTCAAAGGCAAATAATCCGCTACCTGCAATATTACCCGTTTTTAAGAAAATGTATCCGGGTATTGAGCTTGTTATTACCGAAAGAACTTCGACAGAGCTTGAAGATATGCTTTTAAGAGGACAGGTTGATGTATGTATGCTTAATCTGCCAATAAAATCAAAGGGTATTGAATATGAATCAATAGTAAATGAAAAAATATATATTGCCGCACCTCCTGACTATGTTCCGCCAAGTTATGTCGACACCAATGCGGAATATCCTCAGCTGTCACTTAAGGATATAGAAAATGAACAGTTTATTCTTCTGCATCCAAGCCAAAGATTAAGACAAATTGCAGATGCAGTTTTTAATGCAGAAAGCATTAAACCTAAAGTTTTACTTGAAACAGCCAGTATTGAAACATCTGTAAGATTATCGGCAGCAGGTATGGGCTTCTGCTTTATTCCTGAATTTTCGGTTAAATTTGCAGGACTTACAAAGCCGCCTAAATATTATACCCTTTCCCACGATTTAAACTGGACTCTTGTAATAGCTTACAGAGAGGGAGCATATAAAACTAAAGCAGTAAGAGCCTTTGCAGAAATTGCAAAAAAGGTTATTACGGAATAGAGGTATTTATGTTAACTGTTATTGATTTGGAATTTAATCAGGCATTTGATTTTGGTGACGGAAACAGTTCTTCTGAATCCAATCCCAAATGTCGATTTGAAATAATACAAATTGGTGCTGTAAAAATAAACGATGATTTTAAAGTCGTAGATAAATTTAATATATATATAAAGCCTACCCTATACCCAAGAATACATCCATACGTTGAGAAAATTACAGGCTTTAAGGATGATGATTTTAACTTTGCGCCTCGTTTTAAAGAGGCTTATCCAAAATTCAGATATTTTCTTGGTAATGATACTGTTCTGGGTACTTGGGGCTACAGCGACATTAAGGCTCTATTCAGAAATATAACCTTTAATGAAATTATGGAGCCTCCAATAATTATAAAATATGTTGATATTCAAAAAATTGCCACAAAATACTTAAAGTACAGCAGAGGCGGTGCAATAGGTCTTAAAAATGCAGTGGATGCCCTCAATATAAAAATAGATGAGGATAAGCATTTCCATAACGCTTTGGGCGATGCTTATTATACGGCAAAGGTCCTTGAAACAATCAATCCAAAAGAACTGCCTGTAAGAATATTTAACTCCAAACATATAAAATAACCCTTAGTATTAATACTAAGGGTTATTTATGTATAAATATAATATCAAATAACAGTTTTTTTACAAATGATATTGTCAGCTTACCTTCCAAAAGCTATGGTCATTGGGTAATGTTAAAACCATAAAAATCTTCATATACCATGTTATGTAGTTACTGTAGTAATTATTAATTACTGAGTTGGAATTACGACTGATAGCATTTATATATTTATAACACCAATTATTGATTTTACTGCTGTAAAATGTAATTGATTCCTTCATTATTCTTAAAATATCCATACTTTTTATTTCAATTTCTGCATAAAAGCAAGCAGCACAAAAGCCAAAAATTCCAATATTTTCACTATTTTTAATAAAAAGCTTATTTTTGTACAAATCCTTAAGAAACAGTTCCGCTCTGTTTATATATTCATTACATTTAATACCGTCATAGTCCATCATAGTTTTTGCATAAATAAGACTGTAGTATTGTATTGTCAATGTAACATTAAAATTTCTGATCCCATTAAAACCATACCATCCGTCACCAATATACATTTTTTCAATATAATCAAATGCAGCTCCAAGCTTGTTTTTATCATATGGTCTGCCAAGAAGCCTTAAAGCAGAATTTACAAGTATTACAAGAAACTGATCTGCACCTTCACCACACTTATAAAGATTTATATTATAAAGCCAATCCACAATATCCTGACGTTCTTTCTTTGAAAATAAATAGAAAATAATATCCGGATTCATTAAAAGTCCGCAGGCTATAGGTGCCATTTCCTGAAATCTTCTGTCAAAGTCACGGCATTTGCCCCAATACTCATTTGAGCTTGGATTTGTACCATTGACAGTTCCCATTCTGTACAGCTCCTCAATATTTACATCCTTTCCTCCACCTTTAATAAAAGGGATAACAGCCCACAATATTTTGGAAAATCCTTCTCTTGCGGCGGCGTCATCATATTGTGAATTTTTTACATTCACAAGAATTCTTGTGCTTCCTTTGCTGCAATAGGGTTTTAAAAAGTCTATAATATCTATTACTGCATTTCTGTAATCATTTTTTGAACTATTATCACTTATCATAATGACACCCCCTATATTTAATTATACCTGTCTTTAGTATAATTATATTACTTAATAATTACAAAAAAAACACAACTTTCGTAAATTTTTATTAAAATTACAGATTATATAATCGGGTTCTTTTCAAACTCAAAAAGAACCCGAACAAAATTACATTATGACACTAAATCTTCTTTTCTGAAAGCTATATAGTATACCAATGGCACAAGTACAAGATTTACAAGCATTGAAGCAAGCAAGCCAAAAAGCATAAGCACAGCCATAGGCACAAACAAAGCATCACCAAATAAAGCAAGAGGTAATAATCCCAAGACAGTTGTCATTGTACTCATCATAATAGGTCTTAATCTTTGACCGCCTGCGGCTTTACAAGCCTCCTCAATAGGCAAACCATTATTTATTTCATTAGTTATACAGTCAATAAGAACAATAGCATTTGCCAATACACAGCCAAGCAAACTGACAGCACCAATAAGAGCAAACAAGCTCAAAGGCTGACCCGTAATTCTAAGTGCGAGAAAACCTGTTGCCAAACCAAAAGGTACAGATATAAATATAATACCAACCTTCTTAAAGGAGCCAAACTGAATAAGCAATATAATTAATATTACTATTATAGCAATTAAAGCAGCAAGACAAATATTGCTTAAAACTTCTTCAAAAAATACCTTCTTCATACCGGATTTTTCAATTGTAACACTTTCAGGGAAGCTGTCAATATTTTCATTAATTTTCTTTTCAAGCTCTGTTTGAATATCTATATTGCTTGCACCTGAAAGGTTATAGCAGCTGATAATTCTTCCTCGTCTGCCGTCAATTCTTGAAATTGTAGTAAACTCAGGACTTAATGAAACATCAGCAAACTGTGATACACTATACTTAGCATCCATTATAGAGGATTTTACTTTAAATTCCTTTATCTGCTCCCTTGAATTAATATCAGAATCAAGCACAACCGTATATTCCTTGTTACCGCTTCTATATGTAGATACATCTCTGCCCATTAAAGCAATGCTCAGCTCGTTTTGAGCATCAGCCTCCATTAAGCCAAGAGTATTAAGCTTCATGGTATCCATATCTATAAAATAATTATAAGTAGCAAGCTCATTCTTATTCTGAACGCCCTTAGTACCTTCAATCTGACTCATCATATCATTAATTATTTCAGCAGCGGCATTAAGATCCTCAACATTATCAGAATAAATTTTCATTTCAACAGGCTTTGTATTAAGGGTCATAATACCAAGCTCATCTACCAAAACATCAGCTCCACCTATACGGCTATTAAATTCTTTTTGAAGATAGTTGGCCATTTCACCTGTATCCTTGAATCTGTCACTCTTTTCATAGTCAACTCTTACAAAAATATCACCTATATTATCACCTGATGCCTTAGGTAATATTGAATAATCATATCTTGGTATACTTAAACCAACACCACTAAGATAATAAAGAGTTTCGGGCTGTTCATCGAGAATGCTTTCAATGTTGTCAACAATTTCCCTTGTTCTCTCAATACTGTCCTCATTATTACTTAATACATCTATTGTAATTATATCTTCACCTGCCATTGGTATAATCTGCATATCAAGACTGAATACAGACGAAGCAAATATAAGCATTACAGCAACAGCACAAATCAATGTAATTGCCTTATGCTTAAAAGCATGGTTAAATGCCCAATCATATATTCTTCTGGATATAGGGTTTTTGTTACTTTTACTCTCCTTAGTTTCTTTAAGGAAGAAATAGCTCATCAAAGGAGTTACACATACAGAAACTATATATGAGGATACAAGACAGCAAATAATAACTACAGGAAAAGTAAAAGCAAGCTGTCTATATGCTCCCGGCAGCACCAAAATAGAGCTGAACGCAAGTGCAGTAGTAAGCATTGATATAAATACAGGCAATGCAACAGATGTAGTGCCTTTTACCACAGCCTCTTTTTTATCCATACCCGCATCAATATTTTTCTGTATGGCATCGCTTACAACAACAGCATTATCCACCAGCATACCCAGAACAACTATAAGAGATGCCAAAGATACAAAATGAATTTCAAAACCCATTACATAATTACAAATAAAATTCATAAATATAGCAAGAGGTATTGCAAATGAAACAACAATAGCATTTCTAAAATTCATACCAATCATAATAACAATTATAACAAGTATAATAGATTCTATAAGATTTAATACAAAATCATTTATTGAATCTGAAACTTCATCAGGCTGAAGGAATATTTTGTTTACCATTATACCCTCAGGCAATGATGCATTATAATCATCAATTACCTGATTGATTTCATCGCCAAGACTTACTACATTTAAACCATTCTGAAAATACACAGCAAGAACTGTTGATTTGTTGTCATTATAAATATAATAGCCCTCATCATCAGGAACCTCCATTCTGACATCAGCAATATCAGAAAGTCTTGTTATTATATAATCCTCATTTGATGAAACAACAATATTCTTAATATCCTCAATACTTTGGAATTGACCTGAAGTACTAACCTTAATATCATTGCCATCAACATTTATTGAGCCTGTAGGAAGTGTTGAATTATGATAAGCGATAAGCTGTGCAAGCTCTGCCAGAGATACATTTGTATCATTCAGCTTATCAATATTTACGGTAATTTTAACCTCTGAAGGCACATCACCGTAAATATCCACCTTTCTTACACCCTCAATTAGTCTCAATTCATCACTGATTTCCTTACTTCTCTGTGAAAGCTCATCATTAGAAATATCATTACCTGTTACAGCAAGAATAAGACCTGCCGTATCCATAACATCATCATCAACAGTTATGGAGCTTACACCTGATGGTAAATCAGCCTTTAAAGCTTCAAGCTTTTCCTTAAGCTCATCAAAGCGGTCATCAACCTCATCCTGAGATAAATCCATACTTAAATTTACACTTGTAACACTATAGTTGTCACCTGCTGTTGTATCACACTTGTCAAAACCGTCAAGCTCCATACAAACGTGCTCAACCTTTTCTGATACAAGCTGTTCCATATCCTCGGCAGTAGCCCCGGGATAAATAACCGTTACCGTAGCAACAGGCAAAACGACCTTCGGAAAATGCTGCTTAGGCATTTTGTAATAAGAAAAACCGCCAACAACAAATATCATTATCATAATCATAATGACAAGTAATTTTCTCTCCAGAAGGCCAGCCACAAAATTCTTTTTATTCATACTATCAGTCCTCCATTGATACAAGGTCGTTTTCTCTTAAATTCTTAATACCTTCAGTAACAACTACAGTAGTTGGGTCATCAATTTGTACCTCAACCTTATCACCTGAAAACTCGCCTAATATAACCTGTTTTTTATACACTCTCTTATCTGAATTTACGGCATATACATAGTCAACACCATCAGAGTTAAATACAGCATCAATAGGAACATAACATCCGCTTGTATTACCTGTAATTATTTTAACATCAACAGTTTCACCAATTGTATAATCACCTTCTATTGCTATATCAACAGCATAAGTTCTTGTTGTTTCGTCAGGATACTGTGCAATGGTTTCAACAGTACCTACAGCCTTACCGTTTATTAAAGCCATACCACCTATGCTGATATTCTTATACTCAGCGTCAGATGCGCCAACAGTAACAACAAGCTCTCTGCTCTTAGCAACAACAACAGGGTAGCCTGCTGAAATTACCTCACCTTCCTTAAAAGGAAGCTCCATTACATATCCGTCACTGTCAGCCTTAACAGTTGCGTCATTAATATTTTTTCTTACAATATCATTTGAAGTGCTTGCACTGTTTACACTTGCCTGTGCTGCTGCAACATCCTTAGATTTTGATGTATACAAGTTTTCAAGACTTTTTTCTGCCTCACTTTTCTGTGCCTTAGATGCTTCTAATTCAGCCTTTTTGCTTTCAAGTGTAGCCTTATTGCCCTCGTGAGTTGCCTTTGCTGCCTCAAGCTCCGCAGCCTTTGTCTTATATGTAGATTCAACCTGTTCCAAATCCTTGTCAGAATAACCTCCCACAGCATTTATTTCTCTTGCTGCCTCAAGCTCGCCCTTTAATGTCTCAAGAGCTGTTTCTGCTGCCTCAATATTCTGAACCTCAGCCACAAGTCCTGTTTCAAGAGCTTCAATGCCCTTTTCACCTGCCGCAATAGCCTTGTCTAAGGTTTCAATTTGTGATTTTGCATTGGCTATATTTGTATCATAAGTACTTATTGTTTTTTGTAATGTAGCCTCAGCCTGAGCCTTAGTATTCTGTCCTATTGATTCCTGATATTCCATTGAGGTTGTATCAAGTCTTGCAAGAACATCTCCCGCCTTAAATTCCTGACCCTTTTCAACGCAAATTTCAGAAATTTTACCTGATGCAAGGAAGGAATAATTCTTAGTTTCCTTAGCCTTAACTATACCTAAATAGCTGTAGCCTGTTGTAACGCTTTCTTCTGCCACAGACTGTGTTTTAACAATCTTTGGTACTATTTCAGCAGTTGCCGTTTCCTCTTTTCCACAGCCGCACAAACCACTGATAAGGGATAGTGTCAATAAAATACTAAATACTCTTTTTTTCATATTAACGCCTCCTAATTATATTTTACCTTATATTTTATATTTTATCATTATGTCAAAATAAAACAACGGTCAATATCGGACATTATATATAATAAGAAACAATTTAATATAAATTTGTTTCTTATTATATAAAAAACTTGAATTGGTATTTATAATATAGTAAAATAAAAATAACCTGTAAAGGAGGTCTATTATGCCCGAAAAAACAGATTTAAGAATAATAAAAAGTCAAAAAGCCATTAAAAAAGCTTTTTTAGAATTAATTAGAGAAAAAGGCTATGCCAATATTACAATAACAGATATAGCAAAAAAAGCTATGATTAACCGAAAAACATTTTATATCCATTACGAAACAAAGGAAATATTATATAATAATATTGTTGATGATTTTCTTGAAATACTGTCACCGGCACTTGACAGCATTCAATATCTTAAAGGAATTTCACAAAGAAAGCATATAATTACACTTTTATTGCAGGTTAAAGAACATAAAGATGTTTTTAATATACTTTATAATGATAGTACAAACACAGAATTTATAAATAAATTAAAATTAAAATTTAATTATGACCTTATTTCAAAAGCACATGTAGACAAAAAAACAAAATATACTCATTTCACATTTGAACTTTTATCCGAAGCTTATTTTTCACTTTTTATGACATTTGTTCAATGGTGGGTAAATTCTTCTGATGATGTTTCCGCAAATGAAGTCGTAGATATGATTATTGAATTTTTCTCAAAAAAAACACTTGAAATATTAGGTATTGACTTTGATACACCATAAGATCCAAATTTAACCCCCATTTTCATTTGAAAATGGGGATATTTAAAATCTGCAATCTATTAATTAAATAGATTTTCTGTAAAAATTAAATAATCTTTTTTATTCATAAATAACTTTGCAATTTTTTCCTTTAATTCAATATATTCCTCATAAGATATATTTTCTTTAGGTTCAATCTTTCTATTGTTTACTTCTAAAATCCCTTTATTTATAAAAAAAGCCATTGGGATTTTAGCATATTCATCTATTTCTTCATAGTCTGACATAGTATATAAACTTTTAAAATCTATATCATTTTCAGTTGGGTTAATATTAAATTTCTTCGCATTGCTATTGGTTATAAATCTATAAAATATAACTAAAGCATCCTCTTTTGTTATATAAGCTTCAGGATCAAAAGTTTTATCACTATAACCGCTAATTATTCCATATTCCATACCTATATCAACAGCTAATAACTTATACCAACTATAAACATCAGCTCCTAAGTCCATATCAATAAACGTTGGCGGTATATTATAATACATTTTTTCAAGTCTCTGATCTCCTGTAAAACAATAATCATTTGTTAACATATTTAACGCTTCTATTCGTGTAACATAGTTTTCTTTATTCGCACGTTTAAATTGAGCGTTTATTTTTTTTCTAATATCATATAACTCATATCCTCTTATTTTCTCTTTTGGATTTATGGATTTATTATTAACGGAAATAATACCGAATTCTACAAAAAAAGATATAGGCTCACAAGCTTCTTTACTTATTTTGTCATAATCATTAAATGTATTTATATTGTTTTCTTTATAATCAAAATTTTCACATTCATAATCATGAACTTTTGGCGATACTATAAGATTATAGTACATTGTGTATATTTCTTCATATGTTGCCAAATCATTATAAGAAGGAACTATATCGGAAATAGAGACTACCCCTAACCTAATTCCATTATAAATAATTTTTAAACTATCATTATCTATTGATATATTATTTTTAACAATAAATTCATTTAATAAATCTTTATCTTTAGAAGTATCATTTTCAAAATTATAACAAACATTTAAATCATAAATATTGATTATAAATGCTAATGCATCAATTTTATTTATATATTTGTCA
>DBGCRA010000182.1:0-11679 GCA_048359195.1 Candidatus Gallispira sp. | reverse complement strand
AAAAAACTTACTTATAACTACAAACATTTAATTTACCTCCTAGACTGCTTCATACGAATTATCCAATTCTTTTACCACCCTTATACTTACCACCTTTGCCATTATACTTGGCACCCTTTCTTATGTAAGTGCTTTATGGTTATAGCTTGTCCTGTTATACAGCCTTTATTTACTGTTTTTAATTGCTTCGCTTAATGGTTACTTTATTTAACTTGCATTATCTAAAATTTCGTCTACATCTTGACCTTCATAGTCAATAAGAAACTGTTGTAAAGCTTCCTTTCTGATTTTATATCTGCCAAGCTTCATAAATTTAAGCAATCCCGCTTTTCTCAATTCATGCACGGAATTTACATTTATGCCGAGAATAGCTGCCACCTCTGAAATCGTAAATAACATTCGTGGCAATGGTTCAAGCAAATCTTTGACCTCTGTCATATTGTCACCTCCTACAACTCTTGTTACTAACCAACAGGTTTAAATTTGACCTTTCCTGTAATTACACAAATAGTTATCTACTTGTCAAATTAAGTAAAAATACCAACTTAAACACATACATATAAATGACACAAACATACTTATTACAGAAATTAAGCACAGTACCGTTAGTTTAATTTCTGTTTTTCTTTTTCTGTTCTTTACCTCACCTCCCTATTCTAGTTATGCAGGAGTTGTTGTATTATTTTCTCTATCAAATAAATACTCAGCATCGTATTCAGGAAAAAAAACCTTTTTAATTTTAGTAGCCTCATCGTAAGTAAGTCCGATTTGTGTTACTCCTTTAATTTTATCGCTCATAGTTTGATATTTACAATCAAACACTTCACTCAACTGTTTATAAGTTACTCCTTTTTCTTCCATTAGTTTAATTAGATTTTTATACATTGTTTACACCTCCTTGATTTGATATTGCGTATTTGCATTTTAATCATATACTAAGTTGAGTATTTTGTCAAGCATAAATTTATGAAATTTCGTATTTATTTTAAATTTCGTATTTTTTCTATTGACATTATTCTAAATTTCGTATATTATAATAACAGGAGGTGAAAATATTGGATAGAAATGAATTAATAATTAAACTAATTAAAGAAGCTGGTTATTCTTCTGTTAAGGCTTTTGCTGAAAAATGTGGTATGCCATATACTACACTTCATTCAATGCTTAAAAGAGGAATAGGAAATGCTAGCATAGATAATGTAATACTAATATGTAAAAACTTGGGAATAACAGTTGAACAATTAGAAAAAGCTGAACTATTCGATTCCCCAACATATGCAATAGGTGAAAATGGAGAACGTGAAGTTAGATATTCAGACACCTCCAGCAATAAAAACAGAGAGGCTCTATTAGAAGAAATGGGTATAAAGAAAAATACTAATTACATAATGAGCAAAAAAAATGTAAAAACAGAATTGACTGACAATGAGTATGATTTTTTAATTAATTCATTAGGATTTTACAGAAAAAAATAAATAGATAAGTACTACAACAGTGTCAACATAGCATACTTTATTATTTTTATTTACTAAATTCATAGAATATCTGTTGAAATATGTCGATTTATCCTTTATCTTGTAATTATCTTACACTATAAGGAGGATATTATTATGAAAAGAGTAAGAAAAATAGCAAATGAATTTGCAAAGGACATGAAAATTAATTCGTTGCCTGTAGAAATGGAAAAGCTAGAGGAAATTGCAAAATCTAATGGTTGGGAAATTATCCCTTATTCAAAAGGATACAATTTTATTAAAGCTGAGAATTTAGAACGATATTGCTACACAAGCAAAGGATTTACATATTCTTCATTGGATTGCACTATTATCTTTATAAAAGATGATTTAGGATATTTAGATAAAATAAATGTCATCTGTCACGAAATGGGGCATTTAGTGTTAAGGCATATAGCAATCGGAACAAATCAAAAAAGTAACACCGCAAACAACGAGGATAAAATACAGGAGCTTGAAGCTGACGCTTTTTCTCTAGAATTGCAGGTCCCTACTTATCTTATGCAACAACTTAAAATCACTACAACACGTTCTCTTGTAGACAATGGTATTCTTTCGAGGGAAAACGCTAAAAAAAGGGGCAGATATTATATTAGTGATATATACGCAAATAACAATTTCTTCAAAATATCATTAATCACAATAGTTTTGATAATTGTGATTTTAGTAACATTTTATATCACCAGCAGCTACTATAAGGCTAATAGCGAAAATAGTTTATTGAAGATGCATCAAACCATAAGTTCAGAAACAACATCTGAAACTACTGAAACAACATCTATATTGGCATATGATACCACAAGTGGTGAAATGGTATATATAACTAAGACAGGCTCTAAATATCACAAACAAGACTGCTACTATATAAAAAATAGTGAAACTATCGCTCTTACAGTTGAACAGGCAGAACAACAAGGCTATTCGCCTTGCGCTGTTTGCATAGGATACTAAATAAAAAAGCGCAGGCTCTCGAACAACCTGCGCTTGAATAGAGAATTATAAAACCAACCGAAATCCTCTATGACTACTATATCATATTTTAATACATTTTGTCAAAATTTATTATCGACAAAATACTAAGGAGGATTTTATGCTGAAATTAATTATAATCATTGCCATTATTATTGCTATTATCTACTACCAAAAACAGCAACAGCAAAATAATAGCCAAAATAACAAAACACGTAACACTGCGACTATTAAAAATGAAACTCCAACAAATAACAGTGAAACTGTTACAATAGAGTCAACAGAAGCCAAAACCGTGAAGCCTGTGGAGCATAAAGAAGTAATTGAAAATGACGGCAACGATCCAAAATATATTGCAGTCAGAGAAAAAATTGACAAAGAATTTGTTGAGCCAAAAGAACCTGCACCAATGCAAATAGATGTATCATTTAAAGAATTAAAGGTACTGTATTATCGCCGCCATATCTTTAAGAGAAGTGAACCACTTCCAAAGTCTGTAAGTGAATATATGGATACTTATAATGATTTATTTAACAATGGATATTTTGAACAAGCTAATGTGGAATCTGTTTTAAAGAAGATTTGTAAGATTGAGAATTTAAAGGAATATTTAAAGACTAATGATTTAGCTTTGTCAGGCACTAAAGATGTGCTGATTAAAAGAATTTTAGACAACATCAGCCCTGACAAATTGGAAAATGACTTTGAAATAAGTGACTACTATATTTTAAGTGATAAAGGTAAAAAAATCATTGATAAATATCCCTATAGCCTTGTCGATAGACGTGATTTTGAAGTAATTGTTAAGAAATTTTATAACCTCATTAATAAAGATATATTGCTAAAGAATTTGGATTTTGCTGCCGAGAATATAAAGTTTACAGACGAATACAAGGAATATGACCTACCAATAAAAGCTCTTGTTTTAGCTTATAAAGATGAGGCAGATTTTGATTATGATACATACACAAATCATTACTTTAATGCTTACACTGAAATTTTTAAAGAACTGTATGGGGTCACTATTCCAAACAATGTATTTATACAGGTCAAAGGATATTACCATTCATTCAAAGAATTAAAGCGAGATAGAAAAAATAGTGATATTTTACCGACTTATAAAATAAAAACTACTGAAGATGCAAGAACTTGTTCTTTTTGTAAGAAAATGAACAATAAAGAATTCCCCTATTCTGATGCAAAAATAGGTATTAATTATCCACCTTTTTATGATTGTAAATGTGATTTTTGCAGATGTTATGTTGAATGTATATTTGACAATAATATTTTTGAAGATTAATTTGTTGGAGGTATATTTAAATGGGATTCAAATTTAGAAAAAGTTTTAAAATAGCTCCGGGCATAAAATTCAACGTAAACAAAAAAAGTGTTGGTTTTACTTTTGGAAAACGTGGTGCGCATTTTACAATTAATTCAAAAGGTAAGCGTACAACATCCATAGGTATTCCGGGCACAGGATTAAGTTATACTTCTTCATCTGGTGGTAAAAAATCAAGTAAAAAACAAACCGTAAAGCAACAAAACAACATTGAGGTAAATAATTCAATTGAAAATAAGGGCACAAATCAAACAGCATATCATAAAAATTTATTTCTAATATTAGGAATACTTATAATATTGTGGGGATTATCTGCAGCCAATATTTTTATTTTAGCTTTGGGTATCTTTTGTATATATAAAAGTCAGAGATACAATAATAATTTATTAGAATTAAAAAATAAAGAAGTAATCGCAAATTATAATATATCTGCATCTGATTTGATGAATATATCTACATATTGCAAGCAACTTAAAGAAACTATTGATTTAATCGAAACTTCAAAAAATCCGGATACGGTTATTTCCAGATTTGATTTTTTGGAAGGAATTTATTCAAAATTATCATGTATATCTGACTCTGTGCCTAATTGGGATGAACTGGACAAAGATTTACAAAATCTTATATCCAACAGAGATGATTATGTCAATAATACAATACATAAAAGTCTTGATGCTGAGTTAATTAGAATAAATCAGCTTAAAACCGAAAAAGGTAAAATTAACAGACTAAACCGATTTTTTGAAAACACAAGAGCAATACCTAATTTATCTGACGAGAACTATGGATATATAGATAAACTAGAAAAAGAAACTAAAATATTATAATTAAAAAGTCCTCTGCACCAACAGAGGACTAAAGGAGCATACTGTTAAAGCTTAAGCTTTGACAGTACTATGAATTACAAAAATATTATAACACTATTGTCAAATTTTGTCAATCTATCTGTTATAAAAAATTAATACATTAAATTTAAAATTCCCTGCTACCAACAGGAGATTTTAAAAGATACTATAACTTTCGATGTATCAAAAGCGTTATTTTTATACCCATCTTTACATAAATTTTAATAAGGAATGATGATATATGAAAGAAAGAGCGGCTGCTTATATACGTGTATCAACTGATGACCAAACAGAATATTCGCCTGATGCACAGAAAAAAGCATTACAGAGATACGCAAAAGCAAACAATATGACTTTACTTAATGATTATATTTACGTTGATGAGGGTATTTCAGGCAGAAAAGCAGAAAAGCGTCCTGCTTTTATGAGAATGATTGCTGATGCTAAAAGAAAAAATAAACCGTTTGATGTAATTTTAGTGCATAAATTTGACCGCTTCGCAAGAAACAGAGAGGACTCTGTTGTCTATAAATCCCTGCTGCGCAAACAGTGTGGAGTTAAAGTCATATCAATTACTGAAAACATAGAAGATGATAGAATAGGTATACTCATCGAACCTATGCTTGAAGCTCTCGCCGAATATTATTCTGTCAATTTATCAGAAGAAGTAAAAAAGGGTATGACGGAAAAAGCAACTCGTGGAGAATATCAAACCACAGCGGCATACGGTTATAAATGGATAAATGGAACACTCACAATTGATGAAAAGGAAGCTGAACATATTAGATATATATATGATAGATTTCTTGCAGGTATACCTCAAATGCAAATAGCGAGGAATTTAACTGAATTGGGTGCAAGAACTCACAGAGGTAATACCTTTGAAAACAGAAGCATTGAATACATATTAAACAATCCTCTTTATTGCGGATATACTCGCTGGACTCCAACCGGTAAAACTGTCGGTAAAAGGAATTACAACAGTAGTGACACTTTAACTGTCAAAGGGGTTCATCAACCTATAATATCAGAAGATATTTATAATAAGACTCAGGAAAAGTTGGCGCTTATAAAAGCTACCAAAACACGCAAATCAAGGCCTGCAACAGAGTACAAACATTATCTTAGCGGCATAGTCCGTTGTAGTGCCTGTGGAGCTTCTCTTGCTTATACGGGTAAAAGTAATTCATTACAATGTTGGAAGTACAATCATGCACAATGCAAAGTTTCTCATAATATACAAGTCAGCAAAGTAGAACAAGCTATTGAATATGAATTAAAAACAATCATTAACAGCAGTGATTTATCTGAATATGTTGCGAATATTTCTTGTATTTCTGCATCCGCTGATGAATTGAACATATTAACAAGTAAATTAGCTATGCAAAATAAGAGGCTTGCACGTTTAAAATCAGCTTATTTAGATGGTGTGTTTGATTTAATTGAATTTAAAAAAGAAAAAGAGCAAATAGAAAAAACCATTAATGATATTAATGATGAACTATCGGCAATGAACAACAAGAAATTAGATGTCAATGCTTTTAAGAAAAAGATTGTTAATGTATATAACATATTGCATAGCGACACAGCCACAACATTGGAAAAAAATTCAGCCCTTAAATCAGTTATAGAAAAAATAGTTTATAATAAATCAACCCAAGAATTAGTTTTTTATTATTATTTCTAAGTTCAAATAATATTATACGCTATTACAATTAGGACCGCCAAACTGGGTAATAATCAATCCTGCAAGTCTTGGGTCAGTTTTGGATATTTTAACGGGGAATTCAAGTTTTTTCTCATAAATAAACATTTAATCATCCTCCCTATCAATGTTAAAATTTGCTTTTCTGTCCCAAGGCCAAGGTTCATTAATCCATTTGAATCTGTCACCATGAATATATGAACGGAAGGAGAAAAGAGGTCCAAAATTCTTTTCATACTGACTTCTAAGCATATCAGCCTCTTTTATAGTGGAATTATACTTTTCCAAAGCTTCTCTATCATCAGGGTGTGTATCTAAATACAGCTGCAAATCCACAGCCATAAAATCAAGAACGGTAAGATTTTTTAACAGTTCTTTTTCTGTCATAATAACCTCCATCAACGTTTAAATGGCATATATAAGCCGGGGAATATAGTACCGTTTTTCAAACCTTCCATAGGCTCAAAATAACCGCATATTTTTTGAAATGGCACATAAGCTCTTGCTAAACTGTCAGGCTCAATAGGGGTTTCAAAAGGTACACATTTTTTGTTTTCCATATATTCTGACTCCATTGTATCGCGCATTTAATCACCACCTTAATACTGTTTAATACATTATATGAATTAAATATATAAGTGTGAAAAAGCTAAAAGGTCTTGAGCAAATTGCCCAAGACCTTTTATATCATAATCCCGCAACACTAATATCCTTAATCAATAAAGAAGGTGAACCTATAGCCGAGCTGTTAAATTTCAAGTCATTTCCCACAAGCTCAATACTATTCAAAATTTCATAAAAATTGCCTGCAATAGTTATCTGATTGACAGGAGTTGTTATTTTACCCTTTTCAACTTTAAAACCCTCAGCAGCAAATGAAAAATCCCCGGAAACGGCACTTGCTCCAGAATGCAAGCCGGCAACATCGGTTATTATAAGTCCATTTGCCATTTTTTCAGTCATTTCATCAATGTTGACACTTCCGGTTTTTATATAAAAATTAGTTGTAGAAGTACTTACAGCACTCTTGAAGCCAAACTTAAACCCATTACCTGTTGATTTAACATTATCCTTGTTAGCTGACTTAAGATTATAAAGATAGGTTTTCAATATACCGTCTTCTATAACATTTTTACTGTATGTTGCTACACCTTCACTGTCAAAAGCAGTTGTAATATAACCGTTTTCAAGCAAAGGATTATCTATTATGGTTATTTTATCGTCGGCAATTTTTTCTCCCATTTTATTCTTGAGAAGTGAAAAGCCTTTTTGGACATTCTCTGCATAAAAATTACTGCTAAAACACTCTAAAATATCCGCAAAAACTTCATTTTTAATTATGACATTTCTTTTACCGCTTTCCACCGAACTGCCGCCTAAAGCCAAAATAACCTTTTCAGCAGCCGTTTCAGCTATTTCCTTTGGTTTAAATTCTTCTAAGTTATTTCCAAGCCATAATTCACCTTTTTCCTTAGTTTCATCGCCATTGCTCGCCATAACTTCAATATGAGCCATTATATAATTACTTTTTTCACTCAAATTAAGCCCCTTATTGTTAGAAATATATACCATATTGCTTCCTGTAACAACGACAGAGCTGTTTACTGCTATCCTGTTATCATACTCAACAGCACTTTTTTCCATTTCTAAAGCTGCTGCTATTTTAGCCTCAGCACTCATATTTTCAATATCATCATTAAAAGTATTTACCTTTGCATATTCACTGCTGCCCTCAAATATAAATTCCTCGTCCTCACCTGATAATATTTCAGCATTTCCCATAGCATTTTCAATAACACTGTCAGCATCTACATCATCAATAGTTTCGCTGAAATAATAGCCCATTTTATCATTATATATTCCTCTGAAACAAAAACCACCGCTTTGACTGTTTTGATATTTTTCAATCTTTCCCTTATAAACACTTACCTTAAAAGCTGAATTATCATTATAATATATTTCATAAGCACTAAATCCTTTATCTTTAGCCTTCTTAAAAAGTGTATTCTTTAATTCATTAATATTCATTATGCTCTGCCTCCAACCGTAATATTCTGTACTCTAAGCATAGGCTGACCAACACAAACAGGCACAGCACCGCTTGATGCCCCGCACATACCCTCAGCAAGTGCCAAATTGTCAGAAATCATATCTATATTTAACAATACTTCGGAACCTTTTCCTATAAGAGTTGCACCTCTTACAGGCTCACAAATTTTACCGTTTCTTATTATATAAGCCTCACTGACTGCAAAATTAAAGTCGCCGCTTGCCGGATTTACAGATCCACCGCCCATATATTTTGCATATAAACCATATTCAGTACTTGAAATAATATCTTCTTTTTTATCTTTTCCCGGAGCTATATAAGTATTTGTCATCCTTGACACAGGAACATATTTATAGCTTTCTCGTCTTGATGAACCTGTAGGTTTCATACCAATAAGACTTCCGTTATATCTGTCAACCATATATCCCTTTAATATACCATTCTCAATAAGTATATTTTTTTGTCCCTTTATACCCTCATCATCAATATTAATACTTCCCCAGCTTCCGGGAATCGTACCATCATCAATAGCCGTAAGCTTATCTGATGCAATTTTCTGACCAATTTTATCGGTAAATACAGATGCTTTCTTGCTAATTGCGGCAGCCTCCAATCCATGACCGCACGCCTCGTGGAAAATTACACCTCCAAAACCATTATCCATAATTACAGGCATTTTTCCGCTTGGGCAATCATTGGCTTTAAGCATCGTTACAGCAGAACGAGCCGCCTCCTTAGCTATATTTTCAATATCTATTGTATTACAAAATTCAAAACCCTTTAATGCTCCGGGGCCAAAATATCCCGTCTGTTTTTCATTCCCCTCAGATGCCACGGCAGACACAGCAATTCTTGTTCTTACTCTTTCATCTTCTGCCCATAACCCCTCTGAATTGGCTATTATTACATTTTGAGTTGAATCACTATAACTTAAATTTGTTTGACTAATAAGCTCATTATAGCCGTATGCTGCACTGCTGCCAAGTTTAAGCATATTTACAATATCCTTTTTATTTACATTTTCAGGCATTATTTCGGGTATATATAGCTTATTTACATCAATATCACTAAACACAATATTTTTAATGCTGTGCTCGCCCTTTATAGCTTTTGCACTTTCCTTAGCCAGCTTAATAAGGTTATCTTTGTTAAGTTTATTTGTATAAACATATACCACCTTATCTTTGTTTATAATTCTTATACCGCAGCCGCAATCCACACCTGAATTGGCTCTTTCTACCTTGCCGTTTACAACACCTATGGAATTTTTAACATTATTTTCAACAAATATTTCAGCAAACTCTGCACCATTACTGACTGCGCTTAAAAGCACAGCTTCCGCCGTTGATTTATTTATCAATTAAACCTCTCCCTTCAATAATAATTATAACTATTTTAACATTAAATCCTTCTCTTTACAATAAAAAACCTTTCAATTATTTAACATTTATACCTATAATTTTTTTATAAAAATATATATAAAATCACTTGATTATTTCATCATTTTGTTATAATATATAATTAAGTAAGGTAATCTTACTAATAATTAAGGAGGTGCTTAACTATGGCATATACTATTAGTGATGATTGTATCAGCTGTGGCGCATGTGCAGCAGACTGTCCTGTTGGTGCTATCAGCGAAGGTGACGGCAAGTACGTTATTGATGCTGACACTTGCATCGATTGTGGTGCTTGTGCAGGTAACTGTCCTGTAGGCGCTCCTCAGGCATAATTGATACATAAGTATTGATTAGCAAAAAAGACCTGGCAACAGGTCTTTTTTTATTTAATAAATTTTAATACTTTATTATACATATCATCTGAAATTTCCATATTTTCATCAAGTTTTAATTCCCATACAATCTTTTCCGGAATTTCCATTATTTCTTCAACACCATTAATCAAAAATGTTACTCTGTCAGTTACTATCATATCATCAGGTACACCCTCACAACCGAAATCAGGCTCATCTATTCTTTTAATAAATACCATTATCAATACCCCCATTGGTATGTCTGTTTAAATTTTTCATAAATTTCCTATCATATAAAACAGCGTTAATTTGCGAACCAATTAATATAATGGTTGAAAGAAGGAAAAGCCAAATTCCAAATACAAATATTGCAGCAATACTTCCATATATAACAGAATATCTTGAAAAATTATTAATGTAAATATTAAATAATTTAGAAATAATATACCAACTAATCATAGTAAAAAAGATACCCGGCAATAAATACTTTATTTTAATTTTAATACTTATTGAAAATTTATATAATAAAATAAGAAACAGCACTATTACAAAACCTGTCAATAAATGCATCATAGTTCCTGTTATTATATCAGGAATATGCTTTATTATACCTTTGTTTTCAAGAAATCTGTTAATTGCATCACCAAAAATAACAATATAAAGAGTTGCAATAATAATAACTATAAATATAATCATTAAGCATAAACTAAGTAATCTTGTTTTCATAAAATTTCTGTTTTCATTAATATCAAAAGTATTGCATACTCCCTTAACCATTGTATGAAAACCTGCCGATGCACTATAAACAGCAACTATAGCACTTGATGACAAAAGACTTAATCGTCTTTCGCTCAAAACATCACTTATATAATACCCAATCATTTCCGCCATTTCATTAGGCATATCATTTACTATGGTATCAATAATTTTATCTGTAGGAAGATTTAAGAAACCTAACAAAGTTAAAAGTGCAATTATAAATGGAAATATAGCTAATATAAGCTTAAATGTAAGAGAGTTGGCATAAGTAATTAAATCATTTTTGATTACCCTGTTTTTTACTTCGCAAAAAAATAAAAATATTTTTAAAGCCATAAATTTAGCTCCTTTAAAAAAGCCACAGACGAGCTGTGGCTTAAAAAGATTAAACAGTCACTTATTATAATTTAATATGCTTAGGAAGACCATTTACCATATATGGATAAATCTCGCCTTGAATTAATGGACTCATATAATCAAGAGCTTCCTGAGATACATATGTACCATCATTAATAATCCATTCCTGCGGAACAGTCTTTTCAACATTAGCAATAGCCTTAACATCATAAATATCAGTATTCATCATATAAGGCTTATTAGAAACTCTTACATAAATACCAACCTTGCCTGTAGCACCTTCAAAAGCTGCCTTAACAACCTGACCGCCAACTAAGAAAGCCTCATTTACATCAGTAAGAGAACCGATATGGCTGGCACATCTCTGAATTGTACTAAACTCAATAGG
>DBGCRA010000181.1:0-4953 GCA_048359195.1 Candidatus Gallispira sp. | reverse complement strand
TGAGATGTACCGCTATGAATTTGCAGGACTTTTGATGCACGCTGAACATTTAGAAGCTGTTCACGGTGTCGGACCTCATACTATAAGCGTACCTCGAATCAGACCTGCTGATGATATTGACCCTACCGAATTTACAGATGCAGTAAATGATGATATTTTTGCTAAACTCGTTGCATGTATAAGAATTGCCGTTCCTTACACAGGTATGATTGTGTCTACAAGAGAAAGTCAAAAAACAAGAGAAAGGGTTCTTCATTTGGGTATTTCACAGATTAGCGGTGCATCAAGAACAAGTGTAGGCGGTTATTATGAGCCTGAATCCGAAGAAGAGGACAGCTCACAGTTTGATGTAAACGATAACAGAACTCTTGATGAAGTTGTAAACTGGTTAATGTCAATGGGTTATATCCCCAGCTTTTGCACTGCCTGCTACAGAGAAGGCAGAACGGGCGACCGTTTTATGAGCCTTTGTAAATCAGGTCAAATCCAAAACTGCTGTCACCCTAACGCTCTTATGACATTAAAGGAATACCTTGAGGATTATGCATCTGAGGACACCAAGAAAATCGGAGAGGAATTAATAGCCAAAGAAATTGAAAACATACCTAAAGAAAAGGTTAAGGCTATTGTTAAGGATTACTTATTAAATATTCATAAAGGAAAGAGAGATTTCAGATTTTAGGAGGTGGATAGTATGAGTTTAAATGATACACCAAAGTCAGACAGAATACATATAGGTATTTTTGGCAGAAGAAATGCAGGAAAGTCCAGTATAATCAACGCTATTACAGGGCAAAGCCTTGCTATTGTATCAGATATTAAGGGTACTACCACCGACCCTGTACAAAAAGCTATGGAACTTTTGCCTTTAGGTCCTGTTATGATGATTGATACCCCCGGTATTGATGACACAGGAGAATTGGGCCAAAAAAGAATTGAAAAAAGCTATCAGGTTTTAAATAAAACCGATATTGCCCTTCTTGTTGCTGACGGTACAATTGGGCTTCAGCAGGAGGACAATGAAATAATTAAAGCATTTAAAGAAAAAAGGCTGCCCTATTTGGTTATACTTAATAAATCAGATATGGTAAATGAAAGATATGAAGTTGAAAACTCAATATGGGTAAGTGCCAAAACAAATGAAAATCTATGGGAGCTTAAAGAAAGAATATCGCAGCTTGTGCCTGCCGATAATATGACTTTAAAAATCATCGGCGACAAACTTGAGCCTAATGACTTGGTTGTGTTGGTTGTGCCTATTGACAAGGCAGCACCCAAAGGCAGACTTATACTGCCCCAACAGCAGACAATAAGAGATATTCTTGAGGCAGGAGCAATATCAGTTGTAACAAGAGATACCGAGCTTCCAAAAACCCTTAAAAGCCTTGGTAAAAAGCCTAAAATGGTTATTACCGATTCACAGGCTTTCGGCTATGTTAAAACCGTGGTTCCTGATGATATACTCCTTACTTCATTTTCTATCTTGTTTGCAAGATATAAAGGTGACCTTGATGAGGCAATTAAAGCTGTTAAGGTTATTGACAGCCTTAATGACGGCGATACCGTGTTAATTGCCGAGGGCTGTACTCATCATAGACAATGCGACGATATAGGTACCGTTAAAATCCCAAAATGGTTAAAAGCACATAGTAACAAAACCATTAATTATGAATTTTCAAGCGGAACTGAATTTCCAAGGGATTTAAGTAAATATAAAGCTGTTATTCACTGCGGCGGCTGTACCCTTAATGAAAAAGAAATGAAGCACAGAGTTTATGTATGTAAATCCCAAAATGTTCCTATTACAAATTATGGCATATTTATTGCCTATACACAGGGTATTCTCGAAAGAAGTGTTGAAGTCTTTCCCGAATATGCTGAAAAACTTAAAAAACAATAATTTAAGAGCTGTGGAAACACAGCTCTTTTTATGTACGACATATGACAGGTCTTTATGCTGTCACTCATCTCTTCGTTGAAGTGATTCCATTCCACTCCATAAAAATTAATTTATCTTACCAAAAAAGGAAAACCTATCGGATTTTCCTTTTTAACCCCTATCTGCAAATATTTTCTATAAAATATTTATGCACAGCCAATGACTCGGTAAGCTCCGGGTGAAATGCGGTAACAAGCATATTATTTTCTCTTGCAGCCACAATCTTATCATCAACTACGGACAGCACTTCAACGCTTTCATCGTCAACACCCTTAATATAAGGAGCTCTTATAAACCTCATAGGTATTTCACCTATTCCTTTAAACTCACTTACGGTTTCAAAGCTGCCCAGCTGTCTGCCATAAGCATTTCTTTCAGCAGTAATATCCATTAATGCAATATGACGTCTGTTGTCATTTTCAATATTATGGGCAAGGAGTAAAAGACCTGCACAGGTACCGAAAACAGGCATACCCTCCTCTATCTTTTCCTTAATAGTGTCAAACATATCAAGCTCTCTTAAAAGCTTTCCCATAACAGTGCTTTCTCCTCCCGGGAGAATAAGAGAGTCAAAATCATTATCAAGATCAGCCTTTTGTCTTAATTCAAAACTTTCAACACCAAGCTCATTAAGCATCTTTTCGTGCTCTATAAATGCACCCTGTAAAGCAAGTACAGCAACCTTCATATTACTTACCTCTTTCTGCCATTAAAAGTTCAATTTCATCCTCATTAATACCAACCATAGCTTCACCTAAATCCTCAGATAATTCAGCAAGAATTTTAGGGTCATTATAATTTGTAACAGCCTTAACAATGGCCTGTGCTCTCTTTTCGGGATTTCCTGACTTAAATATACCTGAGCCTACAAATACACCTTCAGCACCTAACTGCATCATTAAAGCAGCATCAGCAGGAGTTGCAACACCGCCTGCGGCAAAGTTTACAACAGGAAGCTTGCCGTTTTCATGTACATAAGCTAAAAGCTCATAAGGTACACCTAATTTCTTTGCATTGTCAAAAAGCTCATCCTCACTGCAATTTGCAATTCTTCTGATTTCACTCTGCATCATTCTCATATGTCTTACAGCCTGAACAACGTCACCTGTTCCCGGTTCACCCTTCGTTCTAATCATTGATGCACCTTCGGCAATTCTTCTTAAAGCCTCACCTAAATCTTTGGCACCGCATACAAAAGGTACATCAAATTTAGTCTTGTCAATATGATAAACATCATCAGCAGGTGATAATACTTCACTTTCATCTATGTAATCAATTTCAATTGCCTGTAAAATCTGTGCTTCAGCAAAGTGACCGATTCTGCACTTAGCCATAACCGGAATGGAAACAGCCTCCTGAATACCCTTAATCATCTTAGGGTCACTCATTCTTGACACACCGCCTGCTGCTCTTATATCCGCAGGTATTCTCTCAAGTGCCATAACAGCACAAGCACCTGCCTCTTCAGCAATCTTAGCCTGCTCGGGAGTTGTTACATCCATAATTACGCCGCCCTTTAACATCTGAGCCAACTCACAATTTAACTTATATCTTGACATTTTTATTTCCTCCTATTGATTTTTGTCTGAATTATGTATATAATTATACATAAAACTGATATGTTTTTAATATCCAGATTTAATTTATTTTACAAGGTCAGATGATGAATTATGTTTACTTACATACTTGATTACAACAACAAAACACCTATATATCAACAGCTGTATGAACATATTAAGGAGGATATACTTAATCATATTATATCACCAAAAGAAAAGCTGCCTTCTAAACGAAAACTGGCAGCTCACCTTAAAATCAGCGTTATGACTGTTGAAACCGCATACGAACAGCTTATGTCAGAGGGATATATCTACTCCGTGTCAAAAAGCGGCTATTATGTAAATAATATTGAAAAAACTCTTTCTTTAACTGCATCTGACATTAATCCAATACCAGTTAGAGAGAATTTAACAAGGTCAGATTACATATACGATTTTAAAACAAACGCCGTTGATACGGAAAATTTTCCTTTTTCCATTTGGGCAAAGCTTATGCGTGAAATTCTTAGAGATAAGGACAAAGAACTTTTAAATAAAAGCGAGGCGAAGGGACTTTATACATTAAGAGTTGAAATTGCTAAGTATTTAAAGGCATACAGAGGTATTAGCTGTCAGCCTGAACAAATTATAGTCGGTGCAGGTTCAGAATACCTTATTAATCTTATAATTCAGCTGCTTGGAGAAGATAAAAAATATGCCGTTGAAAATCCCGGCTATCACAAAATATCAAAAATACTTTCCTTCTATAATATTAATACGGAGTATCTGCCTCTTGATGATTATGGAATAAGTATGGAACACCTTATATATTCGGATATCAGTGTTCTTCACGTGTCTCCTTCTCATCAGTTCCCTACAGGTATAATAACACCTATAAAAAGAAGATACGAAATACTTAAATGGGCAGCAGAAACAAACAGCTATATTATTGAGGATGATTATGACAGTGAATTTAGATACAGCGGCAAGCCCGTGCCTGCTCTCCAAAGCCTTGATAACAACAGCAGAGTAATTTATATGAACACCTTTGCCAAAAATCTTGCCCCTTCACTTAGAATAAGCTATATGGTTCTTCCTTGGGATTTGGTATATAAATTTGACAAAACATTGCAGTTTTATTCAAATACCGTATCCTGTTTTGAACAATATACTCTTACCAAATTTATGGAGGGCGGATATTTTGAAAGGCATATTAACCGAATGCGAAATATATATAAATCGCGTATTAACACTATTAAGGATTGTTTAAATCAAAATAAAAATATAATAATTAAAGGAGAAAATATCGGACTTCATATTGTACTTGAATTTGACAAAAACACCAATATTGAAAACATTATTCTTAAAGCTAAAGAAAATGGCATATTTATAAATGATATTAATAACTATTATGTCAAGGGAAAACACCCTCACCCTGCCCTTGTGCTGGGATATACAGCCATTACAAATGAAGAT
>DBGCRA010000180.1:0-9762 GCA_048359195.1 Candidatus Gallispira sp. | reverse complement strand
TTTTACACTAAATGCTTAAAATTACTGTCCTATATCCAATTGTTAAAAAGTCTGTTAATATCTTGCTTGTCATTGTCTATTTATCTGACAATAATCTCACCCTTAGGAACATCACCTATTGCTGTAATCCCTTTAGGTATAGTAATTTCTGTCAATGACTCGCAGCCTCTAAATGCTCCACCTGTCAAAATAGTCAGACCGTCTGGAAGAATAAAATTATTTAATTTCATACATTGATAAAATGAATATCTTCCTATCTCCTTTAAGCTGTCAGGGAAACTTATATCATTTAATTCATAGCAATATTCAAATGCATTATCCCCTATTTTATAACATCAACACCGTTAATCTTTTCGGGTATATTCACAAATGTAACGGTTTTATCTGCATCAGTAACAGTACCTGTAGCTGTATCAAAATAAATATTACCGCCCTCAACAGCATAAGGAATGTCTGTAGCATTTGCTTTCAAATCAGCAATATTCTGTTCAGACACTTCAATATCAACTGCAGAACCTGATATAACATTATCATTTTCATAAATTCCCCATTACCCTTTTCTGCATTGATACACGTTACACTTCCCGTTATCATTACCAGAGCAAGTATAACTGCCGTCATTTTTTTAATTTCTTCATAAAATCTCCCCTTTCAATTTTATAATTTACTTATTCACTTTTGAAATTTATTCTATCAGTTTAAGCACTGATATTGCGTCTGAAACACTTATGCTACCGTTTTTGTCTAAATCAGCATAATCCATATAATCAGCAGTTAATTTCTCTATTGGCATTTTAAATTCATTGCCATATATGGCTTTTTTCAGTATTAATGCAGCATCAGCTTTTGTAACAATGCCATCAGTATTAACATCACCCATTAAAGGTGAATTTACAATACTTATTTCACCTGAAAATATTGCTGTGGTGACATCCGCCAAATCCTGATTATAAATTTCAGCTTCACCTGTTATAACCGTACTTCCTATAATGTTGCTTTTTGCCTTAAATGTAAGGGTACCAATGACACCATTTGTACTGACATTATGAACAGAATCCCAGTTTATAACTACCTTAGATAAACTTTCAAGGTCAATTCCATCTGATTGTATAGATGAAATTGCTGTTAAATCAGAGGTTTCTGATTTAAAGGAAACCGGTGTCATATACTCATTATCAAAATTAAGTGTAAGTCCTAAATAGGCAATACCTGGATTGTTTTCAAGAGAAATATTGACGCTAAATTCATTATTACCACTTACAACAGCATCGGATATAATTAATTTCATACCGCCTCCTGCCGCAAATGTATTAATGGACATAACACTGAAAACAAATACAAATACCAAAAGTAAAGCAGATGATTTTTTTAAAATATTCATTAAAATCATTCCTTTCTTAACTAAATTTGATTTTACCAGTTTATATTAGCCCATCCAGCAAGATACTGTCTTAACAACACTACATCTTTACCGTTTACGGCTCCGTCTCCTGTTGTATCTGCTGATAAAAGCTGTGAAGAATTTAAATTCACGCCTGCCCAGCCTGCAAGATACTGTCTGAATAACACTACATCTTTACCATTTACAATTCCGTCACCCATTACATCGCCTTTTATAACATCTGTAACCGTAATTGCTCCTATATCAGTCTTATAATAAATATCATCAAGAGAAATGTTTGTAAACATTGTACCTGTTTCATTGACTGTAATATTGTATTTGCCATTTGTAGCATCATCTTTAATTTTAAATCTGACAGTAAAGTATTCACCATTAAAATCCGTATTTACTATGCTATCCCAAATAAATCTTACCTGAGATAATGCTGTCATATCATTTCCACTTGAATCCAATGTTGAAATCATATCAGGGAAATTACTTCCTTTAGTATAAGATACTGGATACATTACAGTATTATCATAATCAATAAAAATATTAAAACAAGAAATTCCTTCATTGCCTGAGATATTGACAGGAATATCAATATATCCCCCTTTATTGGCTGTAATTACATTAGTTGAAATTGTAATTTCCTTTTCTACAACTTCACTTCCCTTTTCAGATATTGCAACAGAGCCATTTTTACTTGTTACTGTAAATTCATTAGATTTTTCATCGTATAATTTATGTAAATCTACACTTACATTGCAATTTCCTGCATTTAATGCTGAAAAGTTTAATGTTACAATCTTACCATTTACTGCATTGGAACCTGAAAATGCTATTTTGCATTTGCCTTCTGCATAATCTTTATTTATAGAATATTCTCCCCCTGCAATTCTGCTTTCAGCCACTACATCTTTTAAATTCAATATATTTGAATCAAAAGATAAAACAATTTCTCCTCCATAAATATTACTGTCTGAACTTAAATCTACAGAAATATTGACATCATTTCCTACTATTGCAGAGCTATTGCTTATTTCTATTTCTGCATTTTTCTTTATTTCAGTTACAGTAACAGCACAAGTATCTGTTGCCCCTTCATCTTTTGTTTTAGCAGTAATAACAGCATTGCCTGAGCCAACACCTGTTACTGTACCATTACTGCTTACAGTTGCAACATTTGTATTTGAACTTGTATATATAATAGATTTATCCGTAGCATTTGATGGTGTTACTGTTGCTGAAAGAGTAAATGTATTGCCAACATTCAATGTTTTACTTTTTTCTGATAATGAAAGACCTGTCGTTTTGATAATACCTGCTTTAGTTGTAAATGAACGCATCTCATCAAAAACATCAGTTCCGTTTACATTTGCATAAAACTGATATTTATAAGTTGTGCCAGGGGATAAAGTCATTCCGTTAGATGAAAGATTATATGAATTATCACAAGTAGTACCAGAATAAGAAATATCCTCACCTAATTGTTTTAACAAATCTCCTTTTTCCGAAAAAATATTACAACCTTTCCACCAAAATGTTGAGGTTGAATTTGTATTATATGTTGAAACAAGAGTTGCATCTGTTTCAGTTATATTTTTTGCGGAACTTGACCAACCAATTGCAGAAGTACTTTCTCCTGTCAAACTCCATATCTGAAGTTTATTTCCCGAATTATATGTTGAAATGCATACATTTGAACCACTGCTGCTTCCTGTAGCTGTAAGCACAAGATTTTCATTGTAGGCACTTCTTATAATGTATCCACCTGAAACAGCCTGAAAATACCAACCTTGAGTACCATCTCCACTTGGCTCATAAAGGTTTACATTTGTTCCATCGGTTGGTGTCCATGCAAACTGATTAATCATATAAGTTGTTGAATATGATGGTTGGAATGTATAATATCCTCCTGATGATTTTATAACCTTAAATTGTTGTGCCGCACTTCCATTATTGTTATATATCTGCACATTAGCCTTATTGGCATCTGCTCCGTCTGCAACATCAAGCATAAGTCCACTGCCTACATTTTTTATACCATAAGTACCATTTACAATTTCATTGTAATTATTGGGTTTTGAGCCATCAAGATATATGTATCCCAGTAATGAACAACCAACACCTGAACAATATGTGCCGGGGTGTGTGCTTGAATATTTTCTGAAAGCAGGATAATTTTTATCAGCAGTAAATTGATAGTTGGATTCTGTCCAAGTGACAGCATTTCCGCTTACTGATTCAACAAATGCAATATGTCCATAATCGTTTCCGCCCCAAACTATCAGAGAACCTGCTCTAGGAGTTGAGCCTGTGCTTATTCCGTTATTTTTAGCAAGATTAAACCACTCCTGTGCATTCCCTGCTGAAGCAAAACAAAATCCATTTCCATACACCTCATATAATCTTCCATACGCATACCAAGTACAATTACCACCATTAAGGCTACTACGGGGATAATTATTTATAGGTGCAGAATAATACTTCCAGTTTGCATCAGAAGATGTAGGTATACTATTTCTGATAGTAAAAGCATATACATTAGTTAAATTTATTACCATTGAAATATTTAGAACTAATATAAATGCTAAGATTAATGAACCTAATTTTTTCATAATAAAATCACTCCTTTTAATAATACATTCAATAATACATAAGGGCATCAGCAACATCTGCAACACCGTCACCATTTATATCAGCAACCTTAATCTGTTCACTTGTCAAGTCGGATTTGCCTGTAACATAATCAAGAATTAACTGCACATCTTTTTTATCGGCAACACCATCACCATTGATATCGCCACCTACTTTTACAACTTCATCTTCCTTTGGTGGTTCTTCTGAACCTATTGTTCTTGGTGTGCCAATCCAAAAATCAATATCAACATTTCCGTTTATACCTGGCACACTTCCTTTACTTGATGACTGCCACATAATATATTGACCACTATATGTACAATTTGAATTCCATTGTGCCACCCATCTCATCCATCTGTTATATTCAGATGAAGTAAGTTTGCTTTCCCACCAGTATTTACTTGCATAAATGCCAACTGGATATCCTGCAGCTTCAATAGTAGTACAAAAAGTTTCAGCTATTGATAGTTTTACATCATTTGAAAGAGCATCAAGTTTAGCATCTTCCATATCAAAAAACACAGGAAATGTAAGATTATACCCTTTAATAAGCCTTAAAACATGTTCTGCTTCACTTTTTGCATCAGAAGTATTTTCTGCATAGGAGTAGAGATAAACACCAAAAGGAATGCCAAGATTTGTACAAGCATTTGCATTTGTATACCATTGTGTATCATCATACTTAACAAGGTCCTCTGCATATCCACAACGAATAATTGCAAAATCAACATCACTGTTTTTAACCTGATTCCAGTCAATTGTTCCCTGGTGAGCACTAACATCAATACCTTTTTGTGTTGCACCCGTAATTACCTGACCTTTATCATTATAAAAATTATCTCCTGATTTATACCATGCAGCTCCGTTAAAAAAAAGCTGAATTTCATTTTCATCATAAAATTCGGACAGATTTCCTGTCTCTCCGTCTTTGCCCACACCTGCAAAACAAAATACGGAAAATGACAAACAGTAAATCATAACTGCAATAAATATAACCAGTTTTTTAATTCTTCTCATTACATAGGCTCCTTTGAATTATATTACGGCAAAGCTGTTTCGTCGGTTTATCCCTGTCTGAATGTAACGCTCTTTGTATTTGCATCCCATAATGCCGTACAGCCCAAGGAATCACTTACTGCTTTAATTGGAATATAACATCTGCCGTTCTTAATTTCAGGAACAGCTCCATTAGGAATATCCTTAATATATCCGTTAACCACAAATTTATTTGAACCTACGGTAAACTGCATAATTTTCTGCTCTAAAGTTCCCGTACCTGAACCATACATAACTGTAGCTACTTTATTGTTAGCATCCCAAAGGAAATTATTTTCCAGATTAGCATCATCGTTAAAGCCCATAAGTGCCTGAACAACATATCTTAATGGTACTAAAGTTGTTCCTGTAGATGCCTGAATATATGGTGCTGCGTCCATCTGAACAGGCTTACCGTCAATAACCATAACATCACTGCCGATTGTCAGCTTCACAATTCCCACATTTGCCATAGCAGAAGTACCCATAAGCATCACTGCAGTTCCAATAGCTCCAATTCCTTTTAATATCGCTAATCTTTTCATATTAACACACCTTTCTTAAATAAATTTTAATTATTAAAATCTTTCCAATATGCCGTAGCCGTCTATTTCTTCAATGCCAGTATGAATAAGCTCGCCGTCTTCAAACATATATACATCAGGATTATATTCAAATCCATAGTCATCATAAAGATTCTGCACAAATTCAGTTGTAAATGTATTATTTTCTTTATCTAAATATCCTTTACATTCATTTACGCTGTTTGCTCCTATATTCCAGCCATCTGAAGAATCCACAGTTATTTCCTTAGTTATTACCTTATATGTATCATCATTATTTTTGCTTATATAAACTTCAATTCTCTGTGTCCACAATGTATCTTCATCGCTAAACGGCTTAACCTCATAATCTAAGTACCAGCTTCCTGTTAGTTCATCTTCATCATTTTCTTCTATATAATACTTATTATCTCCAAGGCTATTTGCCGGATTATTTATATAAATACATCTTTCCTCTGCATTCCATTCAACATCATAATAATAATTTTCAGCTACATATCTTATAGGAAGCATAGTTTTTCCGTTGATTATTGCAGGAGCTGTATCCATTTCACCAACACCGCCGCCATATTTTTCATTGGCAAAATATTCACTGCTGCCTATATTTAAAAATATCCTCTTTGGTCCTTTAGTTAATGTAATTTCCTTTTCCTCTGCATTCCATTCAACCTCACAGCCCATAGTCTCTGTTACAGCTCTTAAGGGAACAAGCGTCCTGCCGTCAATTATTACAGGAGGCTGGTCTGTTTCAACCTGCTTACCGTCAACATATATTTTTATGTTTTCATCAGCATTTATGGCACATACACTGCTTAAAGTTATGCTTAAACACACAATTAAGCTAAAAAATTTTTTCATTTTACTTATATCCTTTCTGTACTTTAAATTTCTTTCAGTATCAACTATATATTTTTAATATATAGATTTTTTTAGGTGTCAACTTTAATTATCATAATAAACCTCCTATTCTGTATTTAATGCCCCTGATATCAACTCCATTATTTCCTCAACACTTCTGCCTGACGGATTTATAGGTTTATAAAATGTTATTTGCAGACTATATTTTTTCATTTTCCTGAAATCAAATATATGGGGTATACGCTTATGGGGCGGATATATTTCATAGGCACCCCTTATTTTAACGGGAATAACAGACTTTCCTGTTTCCTTTGCAATTTTAGCAGCACCGGATTTCATTATGCCCATTTTACCTGTTCTGGTTCTTGTACCTTCGGGATGAATAAGAAACAACTTGCCGTTATTAATGCACTCTATACTTCTTTGTATTGCCATAAGAGGATTTCCCATTCTGTCAACAGGTATTCCTCCAAGCATTTTCAGCCAATATTTAGAAAATTTGTTTTCCAAATGTTCTTCCTTAGCCATACAGCAAATTGAATTAATGCTAATATTTTTTACTCCAATAGCTGTAAAGATCCACAATCCGTCCAAATGGCTTTCGTGATTAGGGCAAAGTATATAGTTTGTATCCTTAGGAATATTTTCCAATCCATCAGCCTTGATATTCCATATATTCTTTGATATGAACATCATTATATATAGCAGGCTTTTTGCAAATATTCCTTTATGCATGGGAAATGAGTTAATGTCGTATTTCAGCCTTATGGATTTATAAAATCCATTTATGCAGTTCCATAAATCCTCAACCCTTTCTGTTCGAGAAAGGCTATCTGCAATTTCAATGCCAAAAGTATTACTGATTTCGCAGGATAATTCAAACATTGAAAGAGAATCTATTCCTAAATCCTTTATATTACTGTTCATTTCAGGCTCAATACCCACACAATGTTTTTTTATTATATCAAAAAATATTGCCTCATTATTTTTGCAACTATCTTTATTAATAATTATATTACTCTGCTGTTGTATAGGTAAAAGGCAGTATCTCTTTACCTTACCCACAGAGGTTTTGGGAATGCTTTCAATGAAATGTATTTTATTAATCTTATACATAGACGGGGCTTCTGCAGAAATTTCATTCAGCCTGCTTTCTATATCTTCTTTTTGTTTAACTGAATAGTCTTTATTTTCAACAAAAATATGTATTTCATCAAAGTCACTGTCTTTAGTCCTTACTCCTCTGCTTGCAAACTCACAATTATTTATTCTTAATGAATAATAATCATCCACATCTACAGGAGAAACCTTTTTACCATTTTTAAGTACAATAGCCTCCTTGATTCTGCCTATAATATGCAGATACCCTTTATCATCAATACAGCCGTAATCACCTGTTTTAAAATATCCATTATCAAAAACCTGCTTTGTTAAATCAGGGCGGCGAAAATACCCCTTCATCATCAGTTCTGACTTAACAAGTATCTCACCTTTATTTTCATTCTTATCGGATATTTTAATCAATATTTCAGGATGAGCATATATATTGCCCACATTGTCATAGGGGTATTTATCCTGTACACCTGTTGCAGTAATAGGTACACCTGTTTCTGTCGTGGCATAAAGATTTGCCCATTCCAAGCCTAAATTAAGATAAAACTCTGCTATTTCATCCTTACAAGGAGCTGCTCCTGTTCCAATGCCAAATATATTTGAGCCAAACACCTGTGAGATTACAGATTTAAACAGCTTTCTTCCTATGTTAATGCCAAAATTTTTCCTTAAAAATCCTGACAGCTTAAGCATTGTATTAAAATATATATCAACGGCTTTACCCTTTTCTCCGACAGATTTATGTATTTTTTCTTTAATAATTTCAAAGACCTTAGGAACCATAGCAAAATAATAAGGCTGAAATTTCAAAAGTCCCCTCTGTAATTTTAAAGAATTTACATTTTCTATAAATCCAAGCTCACAGCCTGTCAGAAAATACGTCATAATGCCTGTAAATCCTGCAATATGATTAAATGGCAATACCAATAAGTATGACATATAATCTTCTAACCCTGATAATTTTACAAATACATCTTTACCTAATAAAACAGACTTATACGTGATTTTAATTCCCTTCATATTGTCTGTTGTTCCTGATGAAAAAATAATTGCAATTACGTCCTTTTCCTTATCAATTGTGTCAGGCAACTTATTTTCGGGTAAATTAAAGAAATTATAAGAGCATACATCGATACATACTATATTTAATTTGATGTTCTTTGAAAATTGTCCATATATAGATAAAGCAGTAAATATACCCTTTACATCCGAAATTTCCAACAATTTATTAATTTCCTCAATGGGAAGTGCCGCATCTATCAATACGGCTGTAATATTTAAGTAAGCCAAAGCAATTACCGTAATCGCAGCATAAGGGGAGTGGGGTGATATAACAGCAACTCTGTCGCCCTCGATTATTCCTGCATTTGACAGAACTTTTCCCGCCTTCAAAATATAATTTTTAATATCTCCAAAGCTATATACAACATTGGCATTGTTATCCTGCATATATGTAACAGCAATTTTATTTTCATAGCTTTTTATTATAATATCTGCTGTTTTTACAAAGTCATTGTGTGTCAATTCAGGTGTATTTAGTCCAATTATAATATTCCATACCTCATTAAAATTATCAGCTCTGCAGCTATCCAACTCACTATATTTTTTATTCCATGCAGCCGAATAACAAATAACATTGACTTTTCCCAATAAAGGCAGCAAATTTTCTGCCTTATCATCAATGAGAACATTAATATTATTTTTAATGCAGGCATCATATTTATCCCTACCGCTGTTTTCCTCCGAACAAAAAATTATATTATCATATTTTAAATGATTTTTATTCAGCCAATATTTAAGCATACCTCTGAAAAGCTTGCCCCTTATACCAGCTTCGGTAGTGTATACCCTGCTTGTAACTATAAATATTTTATGTCCCTTTTGCCTAAGCTCGTTAATTATCTTAGCGGCATTAGGTGTCATAGCCTCACCAATACAATATTTCCATATATACCTGTTCCAAAATCTTTTTTTCTCATCATGACTACATCCAAATATTCCTTCAATATCATGGCATTCAGGATTTATAATATCTTTATTATATTGTGATTTAAAAAAAAGCTTTGCCATACTTTAGCTGAAATTTTTCAATATCAGTTAATACTCCGTCAACATCAACACCTATATTCACTTTCTTTCCCTTTCTTAATTTTAGCTGACTAATATTGC
>DBGCRA010000179.1:0-5000 GCA_048359195.1 Candidatus Gallispira sp. | reverse complement strand
ATGTTTTGAATAAAAATTCAAATAATATTTATATTGAAAGTCTTGTGATAAAAAATATGTAAATTCAAATAGGGGGTTTACAAATGAGATTAAGTAAATGGCATCAAGAACTCGACCGTTTTTTATACATAAAAACTACATTTCTTATTGAAGGTGATATTTATGATTTAAGTCCATATCCAACAAAACTTGATGATGGTATAAGATGGGATATGGTAATGCTTGATAATTATCTTTATAAATATCTTAAAGATAAGGGATATGATATAATTATTTTTTATAATCATATTGATGGTTTTTATAATGATTTTGATGATATAAGTATACCTAAATTTTCTGAAATATCAGAAAACGGCAAAACAAATAATAAATCAATTAAAGTTGGCTCTGCTAAAGCTGCAGATATGATAAGAAATGCTATGCAATATAAAGGCTCAACAGTGGCGGTTGTAATGATGCTAGCTTCTAGATATGTAATTTCTGCTGATAATATTAGTGAATGCGAGAGAGATTTCTATACTAAGTTATTGATGGCAAGTTTAAAGAAAACTCAGGTCAAAACAGAAAATGGCTTTATGAATAATATTATGTTCATAATAGGAAATAAAGCAAATGATATTCCAGTATGGTTTTATATAGATAATCCATTTGTTAAGACCTTGACAATAAACAGCCCGGATAATAGTGCAAGAAGGATGTTTATTGATACACAAATTAAATTTTTCTTAGACGAGAATAAGAAATATTCAGATGATGAAATTAAAAAGTATAAAGAGCAGTTTGTAGATTTAACTGATGGTTTTAAAAATTTAGAATTGAATGCTTTAAAAATTTTATGCAAGAAAGAAAATATTGCAATAAATAATATCAAAACTGCAATTAATATGTATAAATATGGAATCAAGGAAAATCCATGGAATGATATACCTGTGGATAAGCTCGAGAATGCTGAGGAGTTTATTAGACAAAGAGTAAAAGGTCAGGATCATGCAGTTATGCAAACTTTAGATGTGATTAAAAGGGCTGTTTGTAATATGGCTGGCTTGCAACATTCGGGAAGTTCTAAACCTAAGGGTATATTGTTTTTTGCTGGACCAACAGGTACAGGTAAAACAGAATTAGCCAAAACTATTGCCAATTTACTTTTTGGTGATGATAATACTTGTGTGAGATTTGATATGAGTGAGTATCAGCAAAGTCATTCTGATCAAAAATTATTGGGTGCACCACCAGGCTATGTAGGTTACGCATCTGGAGGGCAACTTACAAATGCGGTGAAAGAAAAGCCTTTTTCAATACTTTTGTTTGATGAAATAGAAAAAGCTCATCCATCTATATTTGATAAGTTTCTCCAGATACTTGAAGATGGAAGAATGACTGATGGCAAAGGAGAAACTGTATATTTTTCCGAGTGTATTATTATTTTTACAAGTAATTTAGGCATATATGAAACAGATGAATTTCAACACAAAAAATTAAATATTTCATTAGATATGTCTTATGATAATATGAAAGAACGTCTTATTACATCTATTAAGAATTATTTTAAACTTGATTTGGGTAGACCTGAGATATTAAACAGAATAGGTGATAATTTTGTAGTTTTTGATTTTATCAGAGAAGATGTTGCAAAACAGATACTTGAAGCTCAAATCAATAAAATTAAAGATAATATTTTTGCAACAAAGGGAATTAAAATTGAACTAGGTGATGTTGCGTTCAAATACTTGCTTGTTAAATCATTTGGCAATCTTGAAAATGGTGGAAGAGGCATAGGTAATGTTGTTGAAAAAAACTTTATTAATCCCTTAGCTAGATACATATTTGATAATGATGTTAAGGCTGATAAAATAATAAAAATTAATTCAATTGCTGAAGAAAATGCAATTGTGAGTATTGATTGTGAGTTGGTATGATGTTTAAAATTTTTGCTGTAACAGATATTGGAAACAATCGTAAAGAAAATCAGGATGGATATTTTATAAATGGTAATTCAGCTGAAAATATAGTTTATAAAGAATATGATGATGTTGTAAATTCAGTATTTGCAGTAGTTTGTGATGGAGTTGGTAGCTCAGATGATGGGGCTTATGCAGTCGTAAAGTGTAATGGATATTTGAAAGATAATAAAATACCAGAGGATAAGGCTGGTATAATCAGCTATTTAAACGATCTTAATCTGTATATAAATAAAGAAGCAGAAAGAGAAAAATTATGTACAGCAACAACTATTGTAGGATTTATTGGAACAGACAATTTGAAAATTATTTTTAACATTGGTGATAGTTCAGCTTTTATCGTAAATAAGGGTTTTTTAGAAAAAGTCAGTGTAGATGATACGGAATATGCCTTTGTGTTTGGAGATAGTTTTGAAGTTCCCAATGTAAAATCTCCAATTACACAATTTTTAGGTGGTGGCCTTTTGCATATAGAACCACACATAAAAGAAATTAAGTCTAATTATATTATTCTCTGTTCGGATGGCCTTACAGATATGGTGTCAATAGACGAAATGGAAGATATTATAGCAAATGAGAAAAGAATTAATGATATAGGAAATACATTGATTACAAGAGCTAAAGATAGAGGCGGATATGACAATATAACCATTGTCATTATTAAGGAATGTTGATTGGAGTGATAATAATGGCTGGAGATAAGAGCAGAATTACAAAACTTCTTAATAAAGTAGAAAGAGTTACCGATATAATGAGTAATACTGATGATAAAAGCAGAAAAACTGAGCTTATGCAAAATAATAAACTTAGAGCGACTGCTGTTATGTCAGGTGATGGTAAAGTGGCAGTTGGACTGTCAGTTGGCTCTAAGATTGACGAATATATTGTTAAGGATATTATTGCTGAAAATACAGGTGAAGCAACATTGCTGCTTGCAGAAAAAGACAATGAAGACTATGTACTCAAAATCTATCATCAAAATAAAAAACCTAAGGATGATTTGATAGAGAAGATAACTAATATTCAGTCAAATTATATTCTTAAGCCTGTATCACATAGCTGTTTTCATGAAAGATATTATGATGTATTGCCATATTATAAAAATGGAGATTTAACTCAAAAGCTTCCTTTATCTGAAAAATTTTTAGAGAAAAATATTATACCTTGTATTAATGAAGGATTGAAAGCTTTACATGATCAAAATATTGTACATAGGGATATTAAGCCAAGCAATATATTCTATAATGATAATAGTGATAATGTAATAATTGGTGATTTTGGTATAAGCTCTGTTTTAAGTAATGATGTAAGTGTAAGGGCTACAACAATGTCAAGGACATTGGGATATTCTGCACCTGAAACTTCTGCCGGATTTATATCTTCAGAATCTGATTATTATTCATTTGGTATTACATTACTGCATTTATTGACTGGACAAGATCCTTTTATAGGTATGACAGATATGCAAATATTAATGCAGACAATTAATAAAAAGATTGAAATACCTCAAACTGTTACTAAAAGATTTGAAATTTTAATTAAAGGTCTTACATTAAAAGACCGTAAGGACAGATGGGGTTATAATGAAGTAAAAAAATGGCTTAATAATGAGAATGTTAAATTAGTTGAAAAAGACAAAAAAATTGAAGGAATTAAGCCTTATAATTTTGGCAGGAGATATTATTATGATTTAAAATCTTTAAGTATGGCATTTGCTGAAAATTGGGAAAATGCAAAAAAACATTTATACCGAGGTATGGTTGAAAAAAACATTGCTCAATATGGTGAAGAATATATTTCTGAATGTATGGATCTTAAGGAACTTGAAAATAAAGATGTTGCCGTTTTTAAGTTAATATATTTGCTCAATGAAGATGCACCTTTGTGCTATAAAGGTGAACTTTATAATGATATTGATTCTGTAGGTGTTAAAATGGCTGAGCATTTAGATACTTTTGATGAAAATATAATGGAAATGATTAATAATGGCTGTTTTATGGAATATGTTCAAAATGCGGGATATAGTGAAGATTTTGTTTGTAAAATTAAAGAGATAGTTGATTATATTAATAATGGAAATAATGAATTTTATTATGCTCTTATGTATATAACATACCCATCTCTTGGCTACACAATTAATAATTTTAAATTTGATAAGCCAGTAGATTTAGTATTATATCTTAATAATCAAGATACGGATGTAATTGAAGAATTATCAGAAGAGCTTATTGATGATGAGTTGTTTCAAATGTGGATATATTCTTCAGGCTTTTCAAATCAGCTTTTAGAATGGAAGAAAATATACGAGAAAGCAGAGTGGTAAAATGAGCGGGCCAAAGTATAGTTATGCAAAAGTAGATACAGAAAGACTTAAAAGACAAATTGCTGAAATGGAAGCTAAAGTCGAAAAAATTAAATGTGAAAATATTAGAAGAAAGATTTCCTTACTTATAAAAAAAACAGATAGTAATATTTCAATTAATAGTATAGAGGATTTAAATAGTTTTATCACTAAGGCTGAAAAAATTATTCAAGATAGTAAAAATATTAATTGTTTTAAAAAACTTATTGATGATTACAGTAAATTAAAAAATGATGTGCCAGCCCTTATTGGAAATAGCGCAGAGTTAACAAGTATTCAAAAACAATATGAAGAAAGATATATGTCAATATCTAATATTATTTCAATGCTGAAATTTTATGGAAATAATATTGAACACGATTGTGACTTAGCTTTAATTAGTAAAAAAGAAGAAGAATATATTAATTCAGACTGGGAAGGAATTCATGATAATATATCAGTTATTCCTGAAAAACTGTTAAAAGAGTATAATAACTTATTAAATGAAATTTTATATTACGAAAATTTTGAGACAATTAAGAAAGATATTGATTCTATAATAAGCAATCATGCTCTGGATGACGAATACAAAATTATACAAATGAAAATTAGAATTGATGCAGCTAAAGTTGAAAAGAATGCTTCAACAGATGTTATAGAGCATTTACAGCTTACCAATGATTATATTTCTCTTTGCGAAG
>DBGCRA010000178.1:0-8562 GCA_048359195.1 Candidatus Gallispira sp. | reverse complement strand
CATTAGGCTTACCAATTATAGCAACCTTAATAATATCCTCATCTTCCTCACCTGTTTTATCCTCAGGAAAATGCTTAACAACCTCGTCAAGCATATCACCGATACCAAGCATCTGACCTGCACTTACACCAAAAGGCTCACCAAGTCCAAGCTGATAAAATTCATATATATCCATACCATACTTAGCAAGGTCGTCCATTTTGTTTACAGCAAGAACAACAGGCTTTTGTGATTTTCTGAGAATATTGGCAACCTGTAAATCAGCATCAACCATACCTGTTTTAACATCAGCCACAAAAATAATAACATCAGCAGACTCAATAGCAATTTCAGCCTGTGAATACATATTTTTAAGCATCATATCATCACTTTCAGGCTCAAGACCACCCGTATCAATGAGTGTAAAGTTGTAATTAAGCCATTCAGCATCAGCATAAATTCGGTCACGGGTTACACCCGGCGTATCCTCTACAATAGAAATCCTCTGACCGGCTATTCTGTTAAATAAAGTAGATTTACCAACATTGGGTCTGCCTACAATAGCAACTATAGGTTTAGCCATTTTATTTTTCCTCCGTTTTCAAAATTTCTTTAAGAAGCTCAGCACCCTCGCACTTAGCTCCTGTTACTTTCACATTTAATTCTCTTTCGATATCCTCAAGAGTTACATCATCAAGAAGTGCAGACTCTCCTGTTCTTATACAGCTTTCAGGTATAAAGAGCACAGAACCAAGTTCCCTGCCCTTTAACTGCTTAATAATATCAGTTCCCGTAATAAGTCCGCTTACTGTTATTGTTCTGCCAAAATAATCATTGTCAATGGCATATACATTAATTTTTGTATTAACATATTTTTCCATTATATCACAAGCCAGAGAATAAATAAAGTCAAAAGATATTTTTCCTGTTGCAATACTTACATTTCTTACTTTGCTGTCACCCTTTAGAGTGTTAAAATAATCATAAAACTCCTTTTTTGTAAGGGTAATCATACCAACACCGTTTTCATATTGTGCATAGTCCTCATAAAAATCATTATCAGGCAGCTCCTCTTCTGCTGTCAGATAAAATTCGTCGCTTAAATAGCAAAATCTTGTGCCATATTCTTCTAAAAGCTTATTTTGCCACACTGACACCTGTTTTATTATTTTCTTACAATCCTCTTTGTTAAAAAGCTCAATATCAGTAAGTCCATCTCTGTACTTTGATTTGCCGAAAGGAACTATTGCCATACTCCTTGCAGTAGGAAGAAACTGCGACAAATCTCTTATGCTTTTTTCCAGATAATCACCATCATTTATATTTTTGCACAAAACTATCTGAAAATTCATTTCTATATGATTGTCATTAAGCTGCTTTAAATAATCCATAAGCTTTACGGAATTTGGATTTTTAATCATAAACTTTCTAAGTTCCATATCGGTAGTATGAACAGATACATTAATAGGTGATAAATGATAGAAAATAATTCTGTCAATATCCTCCTGCTTCATATTTGTAAGTGTAACATAATTGCCTTGTAAAAAAGAAAGCCTGGAATCATCGTCCTTAAAATACAAATCCTTCCTCATACCCTTTGGCAGCTGATCAATAAAACAAAATATACATTTATTTGAGCAGGATCTTGCCTTATCCATAAGACCTGACTCAAATACTATTCCCAAATCCTCATATTCCTCCTTATCTATTTCAAGGAGCCATTCGTCACCGTCAGGTTTTCTGATACCAACCTCAATATATTCACTTTGTATCATATATCTGTAGTCAAGAACATCTTTTACAGCCTTGTTGTCAATATCCACAAGAATATCACCAACCTCAATGCCAAGCTCCTCAGCTATGCTGTCTTTCTCAACCTTAATTATAACATTCTGCATTACATCACCCCATATCAAAAAGAGTTAATTGCGATATTTTGTTTTCTTTCCTGTACCCGTTTATGATAGCCTTCATATCATAAAGTATACCATATTGATTGCACCTTTCGGTAAATACATTCCACAGATTTTTGATATTGGGACTTTGACAAACATAATAATTACCAAATCTTTTTATATATTTATCACATAAATTTTCATTTGGAAACAATTCATTCAGCTTTCTGTAGTAGTATTCTCTTTGATTTTGTCTTAATGTCATACCAAAGGCAGGATAAATAAACTTAGCCCCAACCTCATATGCTTTATTAACTATTGAAATTATATTTTCTTCATTATCTTCTATAAAGGGCAAAACCGGCATTAACAATATGCCTGAAAATATATTATTATCACTTAATTTTCTTATTAATTCAAATCTTTCAGAGGATACTGCCACATTAGGCTCTATTTTTTTACAAAGCTCATCATTAGCTGTAGTAATCGTTATTTTACAAAGTACAGGCATTTGTTCCTTTATTAAATTTAATATATCAATATCTCTTTCAAGCAATGTACTTTTTGTAGCAATGGTAACACCAAAGTCAAAGGCATATATAAGCTCTAATGCGTGTCTTGTAAGCAAAAGTTCCTTTTCAAGTGGATTATATGGGTCACTCATTGCACCCATACCCACAACTCCCTTTTTAACCTTGCGTCTTAAATCATTTCTTATAATTTCAAGGGCATTTTCCTTAACCTTTACAACATCAAAATTTTCTATACCGTAACAGCTTGATCTGGAATCGCAATATATACAGCCATGACTGCATCCTTTGTAAATATTCATATTGTAATCGGTGCCAAACCACTGACTGCCGCCCTTTTTATTTGTTACTATTGTTTTTGCTTTTATATATTCCATAATTTATAAACTTATAAATCCCGCCATTGAACCTCTTTCATTTCCCATTAATCTATGTGTAAAAAACATATCGGGACTGCACATTGTGCATATTCTGCTATTTTCAATGTTTTCTCTCAAAATCCCTGCATTTACAAGTATTTCTTCATTTACTCCATGAAGGTCAATATAATAGTGACCTTCATTTTCATTATCAACCTCAATAAAATTGTCAGTCCATTCAAATACATTTCTAAAAGCCTTTACAACAGGATCATCAACCTGAAAACAGCACTTACCAATAGCAGGAGCAATACCGCAAATAATATCCTTTCTGTTGCAGCCATAGTCAGAAACCATTTTATCAACAGTTTTAGCTCCTATAGCAAGGACAGTACCTCTCCATCCGCTGTGACATATAGCGACAACTTCTTTTACCGGGTCATAAAAATAAATAAGGACACAATCAGCAGAAAAGCCTGTAAGTACAACATCCTTACAATTTGTAATTATGCCGTCATATCCCTCTGTATCTCTTTCTTTAAATAACCCCTTACCGCAATCAGCTTCGGTTACATTTATTATTCTGTCAGTGTGTATCTGTCTTGTCCACACTGTATTATGAGAATCACAGCCAATAGCCTGACATATTCTATTATAGTTTTCAATTACATTTTCAGCCTTGTCCTCTCTCCAGCCCAAATTCATTGAAGCATAACACCCTTCTGATACGCCTCCATGGCGTGTAGAAAAGCAATGCTTTATATTTTTAAGCTTGTCAAAGATATAGTACTGAATATTTCCCTTTTTAATTAATTCCATACAATCTCCTTAAAAAGCATTTTTAATATGCTCAATCCTCTTACCTAATATTTCAATAACATCAAAACGCATATCACAGCTTAACCTGTTTTCCACAATATACATTTCAGCAGTTCTTTTAATCTGCCTTTGTTTAAAAGCAGTAACAGCCTCTCTGGGCAAGCCTTTATTTGCATTATTTCTGTACTTTACTTCTATAAAAACAATATAGCCCTTCTTTTTAGCTATTATATCAATTTCACCTGTTTTACGTCTGTAATTTGTTTCAAGTATTTTATAAAACCTTAATTTTAAATATTTCCTTGCAATCTTTTCACCTTTATTGCCGATTTCTATATTATTCATATCTATATATTAAACTTGTGCGTAAAGCTTCTTCTATGTATATCACAAAGACCATATTTTCTTATTGCCTCTTCGTGGTATCTTGAGCCATAACCAACATTGCTTTCAAACCCATACTGTGGATATATTTTAGAATATTCAACCATCATTCTGTCTCTTACAACCTTAGCTATAATACTTGCTGCACCTATTGATATACTTTTAGCATCACCCTTAATAATTGCCTCCTGGGGAATATCAATTTCGGGAATTGTAACAGCATCAACAAGTAACTGCTGAGGCTTAACCTCCATATTTCCAACAGCAATTCTCATAGCCTTATATGTCGCCTGCAAAATATTAAGCTCATCAATTTCATGGTTATCAACTATACCTATACCTACAGATACAGCCTTTTCCTTAATTACATCAAAAAGCTCATCCCTCTTTTTTAAAGAAAGCTTCTTACTGTCATTAACTCCTTCTATTTTGCAATCCTTTGGAAGTATAACACAGGCTGTCACAACAGGTCCTGCATAAGGTCCTCTTCCTACTTCATCAATACCACCAACATACTCAATTCCCATATCTTGATACTTTCTCTCATATTGAGTAATGGTTTCAAGTCTTTCAAGCTCTTTGTTGTACTTGTCTATCTTTTTGTAAGCACTTTCAACAAGCTTTCCGACACCTGCTCTGCTGTCCTCCTTGTAGCACTTAATAAAGCTGCTAAGATCATATATTTGACAGTTATTCAATTCATTTTTAATATCTGCTATTGATTTCATTTGCCAATTCCCTTTACATATATATTCAGTGTACATTATACAATAAATCTCTGTTTTTTTCAATAGTAATGAAATTAAAAAAGAGAAAATGAAAATTGCAAGTTTAATTGTCGCACTTTTTTTAATTTAAAGTGACATTTTTAATCAATTTTCTATTCTTAGATTTTGAGCCGAGGTTTAATAGCCACTGCTTTGCAGCTTGCACTTTACATCAATAAAATAAATGCTATAATTATTTTTCTGACGGTATCATTTTTTCTATTCTTGAGTTCATCGCCGTCGGTAAATTCCTTGCTGCATTTATTTTTGAAGATGTCAAGGGTGGCTATAATGTAGCTGCCATTTCATTCGCACTTTTATACCCCAATATTTTTCTTGGATAATTGTTTACCCAATCCTCTGTTTTTTGTAGCTGTTTTGCTGTTATTTTTCCTATATCTGTGCCTTTTGGTATAAATCTTCTCAGTATTCTGTTTCCGTTTTCATTACTTCCCCTTTCCCAACTGCTATATGGATGAGCATAATATACTTCTTCACATTTTCCCGCTCTTTTTATTATTTTTAAAGCCACAATTTACTTACTCTATAGGTTGATAAATATTTTACTCAAAACAAAGTTTTTTAACAATTTCACCGTTATCTATTTTATCTTTGTTTTCTTTCGTTCTGCTCATATCTTGTAAGTTGTACACATTACTACAATCTTTTCTATATATTATAAGGTGTAATATATTCCATACTGTATCCCGAAATATCTTGAACATATTTTTTTAATTCATCATATTGTTGAGTTGTTTCTAATATAGGATAACTTTTAAACATAGCATTAGAATTACCTTTATTAAAAACAATATAGCAAGTAAAATCACACTGATAAGATGCAGAGATAGAATTATCATTCTTTTCATTCAAAAGATTATTTACCTTACTAATAAAAACTTGATATTCATCTTTATTTATATTAATTATTTTTCTGTCATTAATATTTTTAATATCAACTTTCTCCATTAAATCTTTAATACTCGTAAATTCACCATTAATAACTCCGTCATATTCCACCATAAGCATAGATTTTGAATTATCAATAATATTTTCATAACTTACAAATATGTAAGTATAACCCATAGAATTAGTATAATTCAAAGCACATAATGCTTTTCTGCCTTCAATATTATATATATTATAATTTAAGTCTATAGTATTTGTTTCATCATTCCAGTAAATGTCACATGAGTTACTTTCGGCAATAATTCTAAGTGGAACATACAATAAGTTATTATACGAATAAGCTTTACCTCTATGTACATCTTCAATATATAAATCATATTCTAAAGCTTCACAATCATTATTTATCAATCCATTAGAAATATTGTCCACACTTTCATAACTTAAATTCAATTCTTTCTTATCAGAATTAAATTTATAATTATATCCAAAAATATTATGTATATCAATAACGGAAATATATGTATAGCAATTGATATTTAAAGGAACCTCCATTAATTCAAAAATATTTTTATTAACAGATATTTGAACATTACTTTCATTGACAACATTATGCGAAGCCAACACATTATTATTAAATATTATCAATAATAATAAATCCAATATTATATATAATTTTTTCATTAAATCAACTCCTAATGTAATCATAATATTTACAAATAAGTAATTATCCAACATATCTATCTCTAAGAGGTTGATTGTTTTCTATCCTCAAACCATTTTCAGTAAGAGCACCAACATTATTGATTTTATATTATCATATGTATTTTTTGATGAATCATTAGGGTCAAGTCCAACAGCATAATATTCTTCCTTTAATACTTCTGTATCATATTCAATTGATGTTGTTTCATACTTATCTTCTTCTCCACCAAAAATCATATCCTATGAATGTTTTAGTTCATGTCCCAAAACTATAAATGTTTTTGTTGGTCTTTTTATTATTGAATTATCATTACTGATGTATGGAAGCATAACCAACGATTCATTTTCATCTTGTATATATATTTCTACTGCATCTTTTCCTTCATCATTAACATAACTCTTAGTAAAATTTGTTTTGCCATTATCATCATTACCTACTATAATTTTAACTTCTACATGGCTTTTAGAATATCCTTAAAAATATTCGTATTTAAGCCCTTTTAGTTTGTTTAGTTATAAAAAACTCAATTTGCCGACAATTTGCAATATTTATGTTAAATTGATGAGATTATATAATTAATCAATGTAAAACAAAATAACCGCCGCAAATTATAATATCAAATTAATTTCTGTTAAACCAAAAGCATTTTTTACATATTTTAGGCATATTTTGTTCGTCATTTACTGCCTGTCTCAGCATATTGTATCTTTGACCTTGCCATAATTCTAAAAAACTGCTGTCAGATACATTTCCTACACAATCACCTATATTACAGTAAAGAAAAACATCACCGTTATATGCAATAGTAGCACTGACAAAAGGAGCATTACAAGCAGTACTCACCAAAAAATCAGAAGCCTTATAATATTTTTCTCCATAAAAAACATAAGCTCCGATTTTAGTCGGGTAAACACTTAAAAACATACCCTGCTCTTTTATGTAATTATATGCACGTTCCAACTCACTGCATAGTTTTTCGTCCTGATTTGCTGAATATTTGTCAGGTTGAGTAACAAGCCCGCAGCCAATACGTCTTATTCCCAGAGAATGTGCCAATTTTACAATTTCCAATACAGAATTTTGATTTTCCTTCTGAATTGAAATATAAAACTCAGGAGAATATTGAACAGGAAAATCACGGTATTTCAACGCCACTTTTTCAGCATTTTTCATTACATTTTCAAAATTCGCACCACAACGAATATTTTCAAAAGTATTTTTGTATGCACTATCAACAGAAATAGTAATACTAACCCTTTCATTAAAAAGGAAATCAATCATTTTATCTGATAACAACATACCGTTTGTTGATATATCAACATTACAATCATTGCGTTTATGTTGATTTACAAAAATAACTCTGTCCTTAAAGTCTTTTACCAAAAGAGGCTCACCCCAATTAAACAAAGAGTAGCTTCTTACATATGGTGAAGTTTCTTCAATAATTCTTTTAAATAAATCAATAGACATTGTTTTTCCACAAATTTACATATTGTCACGGCACATTTTACAAAACAGATTACAATCCTCTGTAATATCAAGATATAATTTTTGAGGGCACAAATAATTATTGCCGCAATCTCCTGTACCCTGAAGAAATGCATAACTGTTATCTAAATAATATTTCATAACTTTTTCTCCACGTATAATAAGTATTGTCATAACTGTAAATTGTTAAATCAGCATAGGATGAGCCGCTGTTTACCTTGCTTTCTCTTAAAAGTATGTTATTTTTATCATATGTATAGCTTGTAATATAATTCTGACTTCCTGTTACGGTAAGTTTGCTTCTGTTTCCTGCCGTATCATAAGCATAGGTCATATTTGTGGTAACGCCGTTTCTTACTGCACTTTCCTTTAACAGTCTGTTAGAGCCGTCATAGGTGTAACTCGTTGTAGTGCCGCTTTCAACCTTTTTGCTCATATTTCCGTCTATTGTATATGTATAGCTGTATGTCCCCAGGGTACCGCTGCTGTTCTTATGTACAAGTGATGTAAGCAAATTGGCATCATTATAAGTATATGTTGATGTAAGTCCGTTGTTTACCTTAACCTGAGTTATGTTATCATTCTTATCATAGGCATAATAAACATTATAATCACTAGAGGATTTATACTCTGATGCTGACTGATTGCTCAACATATAAAGTCTGCCCTTTCCGTCATAGCCGTAATCCTTTTGATATATTGACTTCTGTTATTACAATTCCCATTTTA